>NZ_CAWNJO010000044.1:0-53129 GCF_963874835.1 Vibrio sp. V12_P9A6T4
CCATTATATACCATAGTTAAATGTTCAAATGTCATTGGCTGATGGCCCGATCCGGTTAAGTCTAATATAGATAACCTTCTGTGCCCTAAACCAATAGAATAATCAGCATTATGATCAAGATAAAAGCCAAAGTTATCAGGACCTCGATGAGAGATCGCATCCGCCATTTTCTCTATTATTTCTTCTTCCAGCTTGCATTTAAACTCAACTAAACCAACAATTCCACACATTATAATTCAACCTTTCCAAAAGTAATAATTTTTACGGCTAGACCTACAAAAGCTTTGATATTTATGGAAATTTTTAAGCTCAAGAGTAGCGTGGTAACATATGGCATTTTTTTTCTAAGACCTACTAAGTTTCTGGCATGTCTATAATTAATAGCGGATAGATTGTCCGGATAACTCTGCATTAGTATAGCTATCGAGAATAAATGATCTAAGTCATTCTGAGTTAAAGACGTACTGTATGCAGTTACATTGGAAGAGTGTCTTCGGTATGCTCCTAAAACTTCATCTATATATTCAATAGTAAAACCATTTGAAAGCGTTTCGATCCAAAGTAACCAATCAGAGGCTGTGCGCAACCTAGTATCAAAACCGTTAGTCGGCATTGCGCTTCTCCTCATAAATAATGAACTTCCCCCACATATTGCTCCTTTTCTTATGAGTTCAGATTGTCCACCGGTAACGACACCATGCTTTGACTTAAAGAAATACAAGGTTTCATTCGACTTAGAATCAAACACCCTTAGATCATGATAGACTATTGCACACCTGCTATTGTGCATCATATAATGGAGTTGCTTTTTAAGCTTACCTTCATACATATAGTCATCACCTGCAAAAAGTGCTACATATTCACCCGTACATTGAGCAAGTCCTATATTACAATTTTTCGTTACACCTACATTCACTTCAGATAATATAAGTTTAATTTTATCGGGATATTTTTCATAATAATCTATAAGAATTCTTTTTGTATCATCGGTAGATGCATCATCTGCAATCACTATCTCAATGTTTTTATAGGATTGGTTTAAAACTGAGTTCAAGCATTCTTCGATATAATCTTGATGATTATAAGTTGCTATAAATACACTTATTAACGGTTCCAAATTTTCAATTCCATTAGAATAGATTTTCATTATTTATCATATAGGTAGTCACGCATTAGAAAAACCATACATACTAAATAAAGTAAATAATTTGCAGCATATGCGTAGCTCAAACCAATTATGCCACTAAACTGTAAGAAAATAACACACAGAAAACTAAATGATAAACTGAATGCAATTTCGGTAATTACAAATCTCTTTACATTAGCTTTTGCCAACATGATATAAGAAAGAAGCCATGAAGAAATCTTAATTACATCTCCGAACATTTGCCAAAAAAATAACTCTTTCATATTTTCGAAATCAGGCGTAAATAACAACCAAACAATAAAATCTTTGAGAAAATATATTAAAGTAGACAAGATTATAACAATAGGTATTATAATCTTATAACCGTTGTATATCTCTGTTCTTAACTCTTTTTTATTCGATAACTCTGACAGTTTAGGTAAATAATAGGTTGACAACGCAGTCGTAATAACCAACAAATACATAGTAGAAATGTACATCATCGCCTGCCAGTGTCCGGCGGATTCCCATGAGTAGTTTACCCCAACATAGTTGCGCACAAACAAGTAGGAAACTGGGCCCGAGATAGCAGACACCAACGTCATCAAAGAGTATTTGGATAGATTTTTGATATGTTCAAAGTTAAACCAAACTGTCAAATTCTTTAATCTAATAAGTGAATGATTTCGCAATGCGATAAGTATTACAAAGAATATTACTGATTGATTAGCAACCATCGCAATTAATGCACCATTAATACCATAGAAAAAAATCAAAATGACACTTATTATTAAAGCAAAAATACTCTGAATTACATTAACACAAATATACCTTTTAATTTCTTTTAGGCCATTTAGTATAGATAGTAATAATTGATTTATAGAATAAAATATTAGTGATGCTGATAATAACTTGAAAGAAAATGAATAACTATCGCTGTCAAATATATAAGTAGATAGTAAATCAGACAAGAAGAATGTTGTAATACTTGCCAGTATAGTGAATATTACCGTTACTAACAGTGAAGCACTCCAGAGCATTTTTTTCTTATCGCTTCTATCATAATATTCCGCTGTATATTTTGTAACACCGGTATTAATACCTCCCTGAGATATAGTTGCGATTATACTCTGAGCATTTTGAAATTGTGCAAAAATAGCTAGACCACCAGGTCCAGTTATTACTGATAGCATCTTATTGATCACTAAGACAGATATTATTTTCACAAAAGCAGCAATACCTGAAAGGAATGATGTTTTAACTAAGTTCAAAACTTACCTTCAAATGTTGATAATAAACGATGCTAACCTAAACGAGAGAAGGCTAGCATCTATTAAGACGATACTCTACCTAAAGCTATTTATTACTTTTATAACATGCTCTAAGTCATTTTTCGTCATAACTGGACTCAAAGGTAAGCTAAGTAGCTGATCATGGGTATGCTCAAACTCTAGCGAGTAAAAACTTTCATATTCGGAGTACGCAGGATGCTGATGAATACCTTTAGGGTAATGGATTTGCGTTTCAATACCATTCGCTAATAAAAATTCCTGCAGCCTGTCTCTTTCAGTACAACGAATCACAAACAAATGATAAACGTGCTCTTCCTCTAGTGCTCTACACGGTAATTCAATAGCAGGGTTATCTATACCTTGATAGTAAACTGAGGCTACCAATCTTCTGTTAATTATATCTTCGTCCAGATATTTAAGCTTTATCCGTAAAAAAGCAGCTTGAATTTCATCAAGTCGACTGTTACAACCTATCACTTCATGATAGTATTTAACGCTGCTTCCATAATTTCCAATCTTCCTAATCATGTTAGCTAACTCTTCATCATCCGTGGTTACAGCACCTGCATCCCCTAAAGCACCTAAGTTTTTCCCGGGATAGAAGCTAAACCCGGCTGCATCACCCAAAGTTCCTACTTTTTTATCTAGATGCATAGCCCCATGAGCTTGAGCGGCATCTTCTATTAGCAATAACTTATGGCGATCTGCTATCTTTCTCAGTGCTGTCATATCACATACTCGGCCATATAGGTGCACTGCCAAAATTGCTTTAGTATTTCCATTTACTGCGTTATTCACAGAATTAGGACAAATGTTAAATGTACTTTCATCGCAGTCAACTAACTTAATTTTTAAATTATTTTGACTTACAGCTAAAGCACTCGCGATAAAAGTATTTGAAGGTAAAATTACTTCGTCACCCTCTTTTAATTTACCAAGCTCTATATATGCTTTAAAAATCATACTCAAAGCATCCAAACCATTTGCTGTGCCGACACAAAATTTGCTACCACAATATTTTGAAAAGTCATGTTCAAATTGGCTCAACTCATTCCCATTTATATACCAACCTGAAGACAAAACTCGTTCAAAAGATATTTTAAACTCATCTTCAAATTTCTCATTGATTCGTTTTAAATCTAAAAATTTAACCATCATATTTGACCTGGTAAGTATCAAGAACAAGGCTTCTACCACCAAAACTTTCTTTTTGAGAAAGAAGCCCTTGGTTTAAAACTCTCCCCGAATTTTCTGTGGAGACTCCAAATGAAAAGTACTTAAACTTATTGCTAGAGTAATATGATATACATTCTTCAATAATTAGGTCTAGTGCGCCATTTTCACGACCTAGCTCATTTGTTGCTAGATATTGTGTATGAATAACTGATTCAAAAACAAATAGCAAAGCACCAGAAACAATTTCACCATCGATCTCCACAGTTTTCAAAATTATATTAGACGGGTAAAACTCATTTAGGTAATTAAGCTCAACAACCGAATGCACAGGTTTTGCTCCGTGCTTGTTTAGTACTTCGGTCAACAATTTATGAAAGCCATCAAAATCTTTACTTTCTAAAACTTTCAAATTGTTTTTCCTTGCTCTACTAACCAGAGCTTTCCGTCCTTTTGACATTTTAAGTCTATTATCAAGGTGCAAAACTGTAGACAGTTCTCGTTTTATAATAGAATAGTTAGACTTATTGTGAATAAAATACAGATCTTCCTGAGAAGCTATCTTATGGAAAATATATGGGATTGATTTAAGAGTGATACGAGATATTTCATTTAGCTCACAATATTTATCAAGGGAAACTAAGATATCCTCTACTATATTCCCTCGTAGCCTTAAGCTAAGAATCAAACCACCATAAGTTAAACCAGCATGACTAACTAACTCTAATTTTGATTCATTAGCATTTATTGTTGCAGGAAGGACCGCGATTAACTCTTCATCACTATAAAACATCAATGAATGGTCAATAAATCTATCCTGATGATATTCCAAGAAGTTTCTCTCAAAGAAAAATAGTGGTGTTCTGCTACTTTTGATTAAAGAGTCCCATTTATGCTTTTCTTTAGGTTCATATTTTTTGCAATCTACCATGCAATTACCTCAGCAACACCAAAACCTTCTTTGCCCATAAAGTTGCCATTATAGAAACACAAGACTCTGTCTTCCAACTGAATTAATCGTGGGTAACACAAATGAATAGAATCAAAACCATCAATCGACAAATCTAAACCGAACTCATCATCTCTGCGTTCCCAATGAATCCCATCTTTTGAATATGCGACACCTGGAAAATAATCTTTACCCGATATTCCCCCCTTGGTATAAAACATTATATATTGATTATTATGTTTGAACACTGAAGGGCGGCCTATGCGATACTCATCTCCTTGAACATCAATACACAGTTTGTCTACATTATTGAGGACAATATTAATACCATCTTCAGACTCCGTATATCGTATGTTGTACCTAGGGTAATCTACACCTTTTATGTTCTCCCAACCGTTACCAGCAGCATACCAAATTTTCCATTTCCCCCCTTCATTAATAACGGAGTGAATTGCATTGATAGTCAATCCATTTTCTGATCGATCTAGGATGGGGGTTTTCTTTATTCTATGAAATGTCTTACCGTTATCGAAGCTTTCTGCAACACCGCTATATGCAAGGAACTTTGCTTTCTTCACCAATTGGAAGCCAACGTAATACATCCTAACAATGCCATCACTTAAGCGTACAACATCACCTAAAATTACACCATTGTCGTCGAAGCAACCGTCCTCTCCAATATCTAGGCACGGTGTGTCTGAAACAGATTTAACTTGACTAGGGTCATCGGCGCTGACATCGACGAAACCTATACGAGAGACTCCTTGCTTATCTCTAAACCCGCAATAAACCCTAATTGTTGAGCTGTCTAAGAGAAAAGGGGTAGGTGTCAAGGCACTATCAAAAATCCAATCACTTGTTTTCAAATGCCTGAACACATGTCCAATTTTTTTCCATTTTAACATTTTTTAACCATTCATAGAGGAGTTAAAGTTTCATATTCTTCGCAACTAGCCTTGGCACGGGCTTTGCCGGACTACCAACGTAAACCTTGTTTTCTTCCTTCGGGCTCTTATTCACCAAGGACGCAGAACCTACCACTGAGTAAGCAGGCAATGAGACGCCGTCATTAAAAGTAGAGTTTACTCCTAAGAAGCTATTTTTTCCTATATTACAATAGCCAGAAATCACAACATGAGACGTCACAAAAACATTCTCGTTAATAACTGTCTGATGTCCTATATGGTTACCACTCCATAAAATTACATTATTTTTAATCTTAACAAATGGTTGCACTGTATTGTTTTCAAAAATAAAACAGTTCTCACCGACTTCTGCATTTCGCCACACAAATGCTTTACTACTGATGTAAGTAGCAAATGTATAACCATAATTTTTCATAGAAAGATAAAGTTTTTCTCTAAGTTCATTTAGGTTATTTGATGGTACAGCCACAAACACTGAGAATTCTTCAGGGGAGAATTTCTCTGTAATACCCTCAAGAGCTACTACAGGTAAACCCATATAGGTACTATCCTTGATATATTCTTCATTTACTGCAAACGCTACCACATCATAATCTGAGTCATACGTAAAATATTCATAAGCAATAGCGGCAAATTCACCTGCACCAACTAGAATTAATTTTTTATTGCCATTTTCCATCTTTTTCTTTCCTTACAGTCGCGAGAAACTCTTGGTAATCCTTAATATAATCAACTTCATTATAGTGATCGCTTGCTAGCACCATTAAGACACAATCCTCACTGAAGTTATGCATTTCCCTCCAGCACACCCCTTCAATCAAAAGTCCTTCTTTTGCAGATGTAAGATTGTAGATTACTTTATGCTCTCCATCATCCAAAACGAAGTCGCATTGGCCTTTAACACAAATTACAAATTGACTTAAGTTTTTATGAGCGTGGAAGCCTCTAGCTACGTCTTTTTTCGTGTCAAAGATATAGTAGATTCTCTTTATCTCAAATGGAATCGTATCCATAGACTCAATAGCGACCAGGCTACCTCTGTCATCACCAAAGTGTGGCAAGTCAATTAAGTTTTTCATTGTATACCCCGTAAGGTGTAATTAAATTTATCCATCGATTAATGTTTCAATCGCACAAACTGAGTTCTGGCTATTAATTTACAGTGCAGTATTCTCACATAAATAAGGGGCATTTTTATCTTTTTCCGACAAAACGGTCGGTACACCTTCGAGGAGAGGCCACTCTATTCCTATACCGCTGTCTTGCCAGTTAAGCGATTTTTCCGCACTCGGATTGTAGTAATCTGTACATTTATATACAAACTCAGCTTCATCACTAATTACATAAAAGCCATGAGCAAAGCCTTCAGGAACCCATAACTGGCGCTTATTATTGGCTGAAAGATAAACGCCAACCCACTGCCCAAAAGTTACTGAGCCAGAACGAATATCAACGGCCACATCGAAAACCTCTCCTGATATAACCCTAACGAGCTTACCTTGAGTATTTTCCGTTTGGTAATGTAAACCACGCAAAATACCCCTTTTAGATTTCGAGTGGTTGTCTTGCACAAAGTTTACAGTTCGACCAGCAACTAGCTCTTCAAATTTTTTCTGTTGCCAAGTTTCCATAAAAAAACCGCGTTCATCGCCAAACACTAGAGGCTCGATAATTTTCACATCTGGGATTTTGGTTTCAATAACGTTCATAAATGACTACTCATAAGCTTGAATATTGTCTAAGGATGCCTGCCAATTACTTGGCTTAATACCAAACTGCTGGTCTATTTTTTGGCAATCGAGACGTGAGTTGGCTGGACGTTTCGCCGGCGACGGGTAGGCGGACGTGGGAATTGAAGATAGGGTCGGGGTATCTGCTAACACCGATTTATTTTTGGCCGCCGCAAAAATCTGCTCTGCGAATTCATACCAACTCGCGTATGGCATACCAGAGAAATGGTACACCCCCCACTGAGGCGCGCCTTCTTTCTCGATGTATTCAATCATAGCGATCAATGCGCTTGCGATGTCACCAGCATACGTCGGCCCACCGATTTGATCGCCGACAATACTCAGCGCGTCGCGATCTTGGCCTAGTCTCAACATGGTTTTGACAAAGTTGTTGCCGTGCTCACCAAACACCCATGCGGTACGCAAAATCAGATGCTCTGCACACGCTTTTGCAACCGCCTGCTCTCCAGCCAGTTTGCTTTGACCATACACCCCTTGTGGACTAACGGTATCACTCTCTTTATAAGGCGCTTCACCGGTACCATCGAACACGTAATCTGTAGAGATGTGCAACATTACTGCACCACAGATTTCAGCCGCCTCAGCAAGGTACTTAGGACCATCTCTGTTAATCGCAAAAGAGAGGTCCACTTCTTCTTCCGCTTTATCCACGGCAGTATGTGCCGCCGCATTGATGATATAGTCCGGTACAAACTCTGACACGGCTGAGAACACGGCTGCTTGATCGGTGATATCGAGCTGTTCTTTATCAACAGCCAACGCTTCTGCTTTGCCTTTCAGTTGTTTGACCAAGCAGTGGCCGACTTGTCCATTGCATCCTGTAATGAGTATTTTCATCCTGCTTCCTACTGCCGTTTGGCCAAAGACATCAAATAACGACCATACTCATTTTTTAGCATTGGTGTGGCTAAGCGCTCAATATCTGTATTGCTTAACCATCCTTGACGCCACGCGATTTCTTCCAGACACGCCACTTTCAAGCCTTGGACATGCTCAATGGTTTGAACAAATGATGACGCCTGGTGCAAGCTTTCATGCGTGCCGGTATCAAGCCAAGCAAAACCGCGGCCGAGCAGTTCAACATTGAGAGAGCTGTCATTGAGGTACATTTCATTGATGGATGTGATTTCAAGCTCGCCTCTATCCGACGGTGTCACTTGCTTTGCAAACTCGACCACTCGGTTGTCGTAGAAATATAAGCCAGTTACTGCGTAGTTTGATTTTGGCTGTGCGGGTTTTTCTTCAATAGAGACCGCTTTCATATCTTCATCAAACTCGACAACGCCAAAGCGTTCAGGGTCTTTCACCTGGTAGCCAAACACGGTTGCGCCGCTTTCTCGTGACGCGGCATTTTTCAGCGTTTTACTGAACGACTGGCCATAGAAGATGTTGTCCCCAAGCACTAAACACACACTGTCATCACCAATGAATTCTTCACCGATAATGAACGCTTGTGCTAGGCCATCAGGGCTGGGTTGAATCGCATATTCTAAACTAATGCCAAAATCACTGCCATCGCCGAGTAGACGCTTAAAACCTTCGTTGTCTTCAGGTGTGGTAATGATGAGAATGTCTTTGATTCCCGCCAACATTAACGTTGAGATTGGGTAAAAGACCATCGGCTTGTCGTAAATGGGTAATAGTTGCTTAGACACACCACGGGTAAGTGGATAAAGACGGGTGCCAGAGCCCCCCGCCAGTACGATTCCTTTCATTATTCACCTTCTCCCGATACCACACCTAGGCGCTCACGTTGGTAACTGCCATCTTGCACATTTTGACACCATTTCTGGTTATCTAAATACCACTGCACGGTTTTTCTCAGGCCTGTTTCAAACGTCTCAACTGGGGTCCAGCCGAGCTCTTTTTGCATTTTGCTTGAATCAATCGCATAGCGACGGTCATGACCTGGTCTATCTTGAACGTAAGTGATTTGTTCAGCGTATACCGTCTCTTTCGGTACTAATATATCTAAAATTGAGCATATGGTTTGGACCACTTCGAGGTTTTGCTTTTCATTGTGACCGCCGATATTGTAAGTTTCACCAACTTCCCCCTCAGTAACAACTTTGTATAGCGCACGAGCATGATCTTCTACAAATAGCCAATCACGAATTTGATCACCTTTGCCGTAGATAGGCAAGTCTCTACCTTCAAGGGCATTCAGAATCACTAGAGGAATTAGTTTTTCAGGGAAGTGATATGGACCGTAGTTGTTTGAACAGTTGGTCACCATAGTTGGCAGCCCATAAGTACGTAACCATGCACGAACCAAGTGGTCGCTGGATGCTTTTGATGCCGAGTATGGGCTTGATGGCTCATACGGTGTAGTTTCCAAAAACATTGTAAGCTCTGTACTTTCTACTACTTCGTCTGGGTGCGGGAGGTCTCCATAAACCTCATCGGTAGAGATATGATGGAAGCGGAACGCAGTCTTTGCTTTTTCATCAAGCATGTTCCAATATTCGCGCGTTGCTTCAAGAAGTGTATATGTGCCAACAACGTTCGTTTCAATAAATGCAGCAGGACCTGTAATTGAACGATCAACATGCGACTCCGCTGCAAGGTGCATTACTGCATCAGGCTTGTGAGTTTCAAATACACGGTTCAGTTCGGCACGGTCACAAATGTTCACTTGCTCAAACGCATAACGCTCGTTTGACTCTACCGAAACTAAAGATTCAAGGTTGCCTGCGTACGTTAGGCAATCTACATTTACAACACTGTCTGATGTGCTTTCGATAATATGGCGCACGACCGCTGATCCAATAAAGCCAGCACCGCCAGTGACGAGTATTTTCATGGAGTTTCTCTTATAATTGGTTATCGTTGAACACCTTCACGAACGTGATGATAGATTGAATAGTTGAAAATCTTTCACCAAAGAGTCTCAGCATTTAGCTTGCTCTTGCTACTGAGGCTCTTTTTGTTCATTTTGAGACAGTCGATTTCACGCTATCCCTTGTAATTTCTTGGTTTTGCTATTTTTGTAAAGTAAGCCCCAATAGGTGCTTAAAAAAGAAATCATTTACTTGGACTCTTTCCTAAACGCAAACCTAACCAGCACAATCGCAACACCAAACATTCCGCCAAGTAAGGTTCCAAGTACCGCTATCAATGCTCGCTTGGGTTTATCACGGCTTATCGGGGCCTCTGGTTGTTCTAAATAAGCGTAAACTTGCACTTGGGCGGGTTTGGCTTTACCCAACGATTCAACCTGCTGAACTTGTACCTGCAGCAGCGCCAAACGTGGTTCAAATACACGTAAATCTGTCATGCTTTTCAGCACCTCCGCTTTGGCTTGTAGAGCTTTACTGCCAATGCTAATAGCAAATAGCTTCTCTTCATTCAGGTTTTGTACTGGCTCGCTAATGTTGGCCGCTTTTGCAATCACTAATGCATTCTGTACACGCGCTAATTCCACCTGCAGGCGCAAATGGGCTTGCTGCTGTAAGCTAGTGTATTGCTGGCTAAGTTGGTTATGTTTTACCGTCAATTTACTGGCAAGATCACTAGTCAGCTGTTGGTTTAGCTGCTGGTTAATAAAGTCGATATAGGCGTTAAGCAGCGCTAAGCTACTGCTCTTATCAATTGACTGAAAGCTGAGATAAAAATAACCTTCTTGTTTCTTACCCACTTCTTGAGCCGTAATCTTGCCATACCACCCCTGATAAAAACGAGCCTGTGTATCGTCGTCACCCTGTTCGCTATTTTGAGTCGCCGAGAAATACGACTGCGCAATGCTTAAAAAAGTAGAATTACTTTGCATAAAACGCTTTTTATTGTCATTGGAATTAAATGAACGCACAAAACGCTGGAAAATATTGGCCGGATTAATTAAGTCATCAAGTTCTTTACTCACAATAATGTTGCCATCTTCTTGGTAGAGATCAAATAATGGCTGATACTGCTTCACCTGTTGTTGAAAGGTCACGATTTGGTTTAATTCAGGCTGGCTGACGATCGCTTTAGCGCTCCACCACTGCTGCGCCGTCAATGCATAAATTACCGCAGCAGCAGCAAACAAAACCGTGCACAACAATATGGTTCGTTTCCCTTGCCATAGCGCACTAAACAGCTCACGCAGGTCAATTTCATCGTTATTGCTTCGCTGATAGTAAGAAGGCACAGGTGGGTATGAAGAGTGCGAAGAAGGGGATGGTTGATTCACAGTGTTGATCCTATCATTGGTTTTTAGGCACGCTACCGCCCTTAGGTATCCGCTCCTAAAGGCTTACTGTTTAGTTCTTGCTCAGGCTTTATCGAGTTTGTCAATTCAAGTCAAGCGACATAGCGTGCCGAAGTTTAAAGCAAAACCCTTTTCAAGGCGAGACGTTCAATGAGAAAAGCGAGCTTTTGTGATTACAGCCTCTAGCTAAGCCGCTATAATGCGCATAATTGTTCGTATTATAACCATAGGAATTTTGTATGATCATCGTAACGGGTGGCGCTGGCATGATTGGTAGCAACATTATCAAAGCGCTAAATGAACAAGGCATTACTGATATTCTTGTTGTCGATAATTTAAAAAATGGACGTAAATTCAAAAACCTGGTTGATCTGGACATTGCCGATTATATGGACCGAGATGATTTCTTGGTGCAGATCATGTCTGGTGAGGATTTTGGTCCTATCGAAGCCGTATTTCATGAAGGCGCTTGCTCTGCCACCACCGAATGGGATGGCAAGTATGTAATGCTTAATAACTATGAGTATTCTAAAGAGCTACTGCACTACTGTTTAGAGCGCGACATTCCATTTTTGTATGCTTCATCAGCCGCAACCTATGGCGATACTGATACCTTCATTGAAGAAAAAGAGTATGAAGGTGCGCTGAATGTATACGGCTTTTCCAAGCAGCAATTTGATAACTATGTGCGCCGCATTTGGCAAGAAGCACAAACACACGGTGAAACTCTTTCCCAAATTACCGGTTTTCGTTATTTCAATGTCTATGGCCCGCGTGAACAGCACAAAGGCTCAATGGCTTCTGTTGCTTTTCATTTAAATAATCAAATGAATGCGGGTGAAAACCCGAAACTGTTTGCAGGTAGTGAAACCTTCCAGCGTGATTTCGTTTATGTGGGTGACGTTGCGGCTGTGAATTTATGGTTTATGAACAGCGGAGTATCCGGTATTTATAACTTGGGTACTGGCAATGCAGAATCTTTCCAAGAAGTGGCCAAAGCCGTTATCAAGCACCATGGTAAAGGTGACGTTGAAACCATTCCATTCCCAGATCACTTAAAAGGTGCTTACCAAGAGTTCACCGAGGCCGATTTAACGAAATTGCGCGCCGCAGGTTGCCAGCATCAATTTAAGACGGTGGCTGAAGGTGTGGCTGAGTATATGGCGTTGATTAATAAGTAGTGATGGCTGTAATCACCCCTCCTAACCTCCCCCTAAAAGGGGGAGGAACTAGTAAACACCTCTCCCTAAAAGGCAGTAACGAATAGATCTCTCCTCTCAATGGAAGACTAATATGGAGTGACGATTGGAAGAGGGAGGAATGAAAAATTGAGCATGTTTCTTAGACATATAAAAAGCATTGGCTGCTAACTCGTGGAGTATTAATGAATATATTAATGGCCTTATCTCAACTTGAGGTCACTGGGGCGGAGGTGTACGCCACTACTGTTGGTGATGAACTGACAAAGCGTGGGCATAAAGTATTTTATGTTTCCGATACGCTAACAAAACCTCACCAAGGGCTATTTTATAAACTCCGTTTTAATAAACGCAGTATTCCTCGCCGCTTTTGGCATGTGGGTTATCTTATTTATCTGATTAAGAAACACCATATCCAGCTAGTGCATGCTCACTCTCGCGCCTCCAGCTGGAGTTGTCACATTGCTTGCAAATTAACAAATACGCCTATGGTCACCACAGTACATGGCCGTCAGCCTGTACACGCATCTCGTAAAAAATTTCACGCCATGGGTGACAAAGCACTACCGGTTTGTGAGGCTATTGAACAACAACTCATGACTGAATTGAATGTTCCACAAAGCTCGCTCGTCGTAAGCCGAAACGGCATTGAAACGCAAGAATTCGCTTGGCAAAATGCTCCTCAAAATAGCAAACCTGTTGTCAGTATTATTGGTCGATTAACCGGCCCTAAAGGGGATCTTTGTTATCGGTTGCTCGAGGAGTGTTTAGACTCAGCGAAATACCATATTCAGGTCATATCTGGCTCTAAAATTGAAGCGCGTTTTGATAAGTTTACTTCTGACGTTCACTTTCTTGGTTATTCACAAGATGTCGTTTCGATACTTGCTCAATCAGATTTAGTCATTGGGGCTGGCAGAGTTGCAATGGAATCTTTGCTGTGTGGACGGCCTACACTGGCAATCGGTGAGGCAAGTGCAATTGGTATTGTCGATAACGATAATATCGCTGCGGCCATGGCAAGCAACTTCGGTGACATCGGGCCTAAAGATCTCGATATTGATTTTGCAAAAATTAGTCAATATGTAGAACAAGGGTTAAAAACGCCGTACTGTTCACCACAAGTCAGTGAGATAATTCAGCACAGCTACAGCTTAACCAATGTGGTCGATCAAATAGAAGATATTTATCAAACGGTTTATGTTGAAAAGCTGCGTAAAGAAATGCCGATTATTATGTATCATCGCTTTATTAAGGATGAAAGTGAAAAAGGCATACATGGAACCTATCTGCATATAGACATGCTTGAAAAGCACTTCAACCTGCTAAAAAAAATGGGGTTTGAAACGCTAACCTTTAAAGATTTAGCAGATAAAGGGCTTATTCACCGCCTTGAATCAGGCAAGCGCTATATCATCTTAACGGTTGATGACGGCTATCAAGATAACTACGAATTGATGTTGCCGCTATTACGAAAATACGGTTTTAAAGCGGTTGTCTATGTAGTAACCGGGGAGGATTTTAACCGTTGGGATGTTGAAGTACCGAGCAACCCAGAAAAAACAGTGCCTTTAATGTCTCGTCAGCAAGTCAAAGCATTACACGATTCAGGGCTAGTTGAAATTGGCGGCCATACAATGACTCATCCATTTCTCAGCAAACTCAGCGAATCTGGACAGCATAAAGAGATCTCACGCAATAAGCTTGAACTCGAAGAGCTACTAGGCGAACAACTGGTTTCTTTTGCATACCCCTATGGCGATCATGATGTGCTCTCAAAACAGATCGTGCATCAATGTGGCTATCAATTTGCGGTTGCTACTAACAGCGGCCCATTATTAATGCATCAAGATCCATATCAAATACGACGTATTGCTATATTCCCTAAAACCGATGTATTTGGCCTATGGCGTAAAGTGCGCGGTAATTATACATTCAGAAAATCGGCGAAATAATAAGAATGGAATCACGAATGAACAAACTTATTAACATGAATAGTTTTGCGCTATCATCATTATTCTTAGTTCCAGCACTCCTTCTATCGACTAATAATTTTAGTGTTGTCATTGTCGCATTTATCGTTTTATTCTCCATTCACCACCTAGTTAAGAATAGAACTCATTGTGATTTTAATAAATATGACTTACTGATCACTTGCTGTCTTGGCGCCTATTTTTTCGCCAATTTACCAATCACAATAGCCGATGGTAGTACCTTCAGGTACTTTCAAGGCGGTAGTCGTTTATTGTTATGTATTCCTATTTATTTAATGTTCAGAAAAGCTTTCATCCTCCGCTCGGCACAAGCCTATAAATGGTTATCTCTTGGCGTCATAGTTGGTTCTTTTGGTGCGCTGGTTCTTGCTCTTTATCAGTTTGTTATACTCCATATGCCCCGTGTCGACGGTTTTCTCTTTAGTATCAACTTTGGTTATTTAGCCTGTTCATTGGCTTTTCTCGCCCTGTGCTTAAGTATAAAGTCTAAATATAAACACTTGTTATTGATCGCATTTATAGCATCAATTATTTCAACAGTATTAACTTTAACTCGTGGTGCTATTTTTTCTATTCCTATACTTCTAATATTTTGTGCCTTACTAAATTGGAAAAAATTAAACCTAAAATTAACATCAACATTCATTGTAGGTTTTATCGCTCTATCGTTAGGAACTTATTGGAATTCCGATTCAGTAAAACAGCGAATAGATTATACAGCTTATGAGGTGTCTCATATTATTTCCGGAGATGTAGAAGCGGCAACATCTACAGGCACTCGATTCTATTTATGGAGAGCTGCAACAGAAGCGTTTAAACAAAACCCATTCATTGGTTTACCTTATGATGAACGGGAAACTCTCAATAAGCAGCTTTATGCAGAAGGTAAAGTAAATGAATATACGCGGGATCTTAATCGCGGCCATGCCCATAGCCAATATTTCGAAATGCTGGCGAGTAATGGAATATTAGGTATCGTTGCCATTATTATGATGCTTGTAGTGCCTTTTGCGGTCTTTACTCAACACTACAGGAAAACCAGTAGCCTCTGGGGTTACACAGGTGCGATATTTGTCGCTGGGTTTATGCTCTTTTGCTTAACAGAAGCACCATTACAAGCTAACTTAATCAGCGCATTCTATGGCTTTATGCTTGCAACCTTCTTTGCTCTTATTCGTATAGAAAAGTACAATGCCGTTCAACAGCCAAACTGATGAGCAGCAGGACATGAAGATTCTGATTATCGGCCCTTCTTGGGTTGGCGACATGGTCATGTCGCAAAGCCTCTACACCACATTGAAGCAAAACTACCCCGCTGCGACGATTGATGTTCTAGCCCCCGCTTGGTGCAAACCGATTTTGGAGCGCATGCCAGAAGTGAATTGCGCCATTGAAATGTCGATTGGACATGGCGCATTTAATCTTGTAGGTCGATGGGCTCTCGCCCAAGAACTAAAACGCAATCAATATACTCACGCTTACGTTTTACCTAACTCGGCTAAGTCAGCTTTAATTCCTCTGTTTGCTGGCATTCCATCTCGTACGGGCTGGAAAGGTGAATTTCGTTATGGTTTGCTCAATGATCTTCGCCCAAATCGCAAAGTTTTTCAGTTTATGGTGGAGCGTTATGTGGCCCTTGCTTATTCTAAGGAAAGCATGCTTAGTGAAGTTCAGCTAGAAACCTGCCCTCGCCCTTCTCTATTAATCGATAGCAAAGCTCAACAGTATGCAATGTCAAGATTAGGTTTATCGACCCTAAAACCGATTATCGGTTTATGCCCAGGAGCAGAATTTGGCCCGGCTAAAAGATGGCCAGATAAATACTATGCTGAAGTTGCGAACGCTTTGATTGAAAAAGGCCAACAAATTTGGTTATTTGGTTCAGCCAAAGATAAAGTGGTGACAAGCGCTATCCGCAATGCGCTTCCGAAGGAATTACAAAATTCGTGCTTTGATCTAGCCGGTGAGACATCCTTAATTGAGGCAGTTGATTTGCTTGCAGCTTGCCATACTGTCGTCTGCAACGATTCTGGGCTGATGCATGTATCAGCCGCTGTTGGGTGTAATATTGTTGCAATATATGGCTCAAGCTCACCAAAATACACACCACCATTGGCAGATAATGTCGAAATTATACACACTGACATAGAATGCCGCCCTTGCTTTAAACGCGAGTGTCCACTTAAGCACCTTGACTGTTTGAACAAGCTATCACCAGATTTGGTAATGGCTGCCGTAAACAAATTTATTGGATAAACTTGATGCAACATCTTTGGTTTGAACGCGGTGCTTATGCATCCAAGCAAGCAAAAAAATACTTAACTCATGAGTTTTCACCCGAGAAGGTGAAAAAGATCGCGATTTTTCGTCACGCCGCATTAGGTGATCAGGTCATTGTTCGCCCCTTTCTTATTGAAGCGAGCAAATTTTTTCCTAACGCAAAAATCACGCTAGTGGGTGTCTCTAACTATCAATATGGAACACCTTCAGATCTCGCTGATGAAACCATTTTTATGATTGGTCGACATCGCAAGCATGAACTGAATTGGAAGCAGAAGATCCAGCAATTTACGCAATTAGAAGAACAAGACATCATCTTTGATGTAGCTGGCACAAGCCGTTCTTATTGGATGACGCTGCTCAGCAAAGCCAAGTTGAAATTTGGTTTCCCATACAAACCTTATTTATGTGGAAGCTTGTACAATATTGCGGTATTTCGATCTGATTTTCAGCCAGAGCTTGAATGCATGCTCGATATGCTGAAAATGCTCGGACATAACCCACAAAGACCATTAGATTTTGGGTACCCAAGTCACCTGGAACTGTACGATAAAGAGCAAAGCAAACCTAACATTCTCTATTTTAATGGCGCATCAACTCAATCAAAAATTCTGAATCAAGAACAAATGAAGAGTTTCATTGAGCTCGCAATTACAACTTTTCCAAACCATCAACATGTCTATCTAGAAGGAAAAAATGATTTTGAAAAAGGTGATTTTCTTCGTCATTTGGAAGTTAACCATAATTTCACGATTCAGCCTTGTCTGTCATTAGATGAACTAGTCGAATACATTGCCAAGGCGCGCTTAGTGGTGGCTCCTGATACGGGAGTGAGAAATATTGCGGTGTCAACTCATACACCGACCGTTGGTATTTTCTACTCAACCGTGCCATTTAGATACACTCCATTAGAAGGTGATCACCGCATTGTCATGAATGCGAACGGTGATATTCCTAGTAACGAACAAATTATTGCAGAGATGGCTACTGCATTAGAACAAAATAAAGAGACAGTATGAATAACTTCCCTATTATGGTTGCAAACCGCACCATCAAGTTGATTGGTAATATTTTTAAAGTGCTTTCATACCCATTCCACTTTGTTTTTCCTAAAGTACGATTCACTATTCCTGAATATTCTCCAGCCAAAATTCAAACAAAAAATAGCAGCGGTATACCTAAAGTTATTTGGCAAACCAACTATTCAAACCGTAGTAGTCTGCCTATCTATTTGAATTATCTATTCAATCGTCTAATGTCACTAAGCTATGATTATCGCTATGTCAGCACCGAAGCACGAGAAGAATATTTACGCGAAAATGCATCACAAGAAATTTATGATGCGTATATGAAGCTGACCGATGGTGCTGCTCAAGCCGATTTATGGCGTGTGACAACTTTATATCAACAAGGCGGTGTCTATATGGATATTGATGCCACATTGGTTTGGCCGCTTAGTCGACTACTAAAAGGTATCAATGACGCGTTATATATCAAGATCAAAAATGGGACCGAAATTACTAATTATTTTTTAGCGACATCGCCACAAAACCCTCATTTCCAGAAAGTGATGGATACGATTGTGTATAACATCCAGAACTATGATGTTAAAAAAGGAGTTTACGGGACAACAGGGCCTGCGGTATTCAATGATGTTTTAAAAGATGAATCCATTCAATATCGTCGTCGCCGTCATGTTTGTATCCAAGGCACATTTACCAATGAGTATTTTCAATATTTAGACAAGCCTCGTGGTAAATGGACTCACCAGAAACCTGAAGATCTAATCAAGAAGTAAACGAGGTCATTGTGCTCATTCGTTGGCTGTATACGTTCCTACTCACTATTGTTTCTCCATTTTTGATGTGGAGCCTGTACAGAAAACGAGATGGCAAACCATCCGTTGGTGCTCGCTGGAAAGAACATTTTGGTTTCACGCCACCACTTGAAACTAATAAATCACCGATTTGGATCCATGCGGTATCTGTTGGAGAAACACTTTCCGTTTCTCCACTGATAAAAAAACTCAAATCACAATATCCTGATCAGCCGATCGTTATTACCACCACAACGCCTACTGGCGCAGAACAAGCGGCTAAATTACAAGGCATCGCCGAACATCGCTATATGCCATTTGACTTCTCTTTTGCCATTAGTGGTTTTTTAAATGCTATCAAGCCTAGCCAACTACTTATCATGGAAACTGAGCTTTGGCCGAATACGCTACATACAGTCGCAAGATCGGGTATTCCGATCACTGTTATTAATGCTCGTTTATCTGAGCGTTCATGCCAACGGTACGCAAAAGTTCAGCCAATATTTAACATGCTAGCGAAAAATTTAACTCGAGTACTATGTCAATATCCCGACGATGCACAGCGCTTTATGCGATTGGGTGTGGCAAAAGAAAAAATTTTTGTCACCGGATCAATTAAATTTGATATCGATATAGACCAAACAACCATACAAAAAGGCCAGCAGCTAAGATCTGATCTGGGGAGAAATCGTCCAGTTTGGATTGCGGCAAGTACCCATCAAGGTGAGGATGAACAGGTATTAGCAGCCCATGCTGAAGTACTTAAAGAGCTCCCTAACGCATTGCTTATTCTTGTCCCGCGTCACCCAGAGCGATTTAATGCTGTTTTTGAGTTGTGTAAAACACAATTTATTAGTGTGCGACGAACTGAAACAGAGTCTGAACTTGATCCAGAAGTGCAGGTGTATCTAGGTGATACAATGGGGGAAATGCTGGTACTAATGGGTGCTGCTGACATTTGTTTTATGGGTGGAAGCTTACTAGGTGATAAAGTTGGAGGTCATAATATGCTTGAGCCTGCAGCACTAGGTAAACCAGTGCTAACAGGACCAAGTTACTATAATTTTACGGATATAACAGAACAACTAATCAAAGCTGAGGGATTAGAGGTTGTCACTACGGCTAAAGCAATCTCAAAATCTATATCTCAAGCATTCAATGATAAAAATGTACTTCACTCTAAATCACAATCAACTCGACTCGTAATTGATAAAAACCGTGGATCACTAGCGAACACAATATCAGCCATTGAACTAATAATTTAATTAGGTTAGTGCTTGCTTTAGCTGTTCCTCTCCAAAATTATTGATATCTGTAATAGCAATAATAACATTTGCATGTTCAGAGTTAGGGTGCCAGTTGCTGAAATTAACCTTATCTTGTTTATAAATTGCAATCTGCGGTTTATTAAAACCAGATGCGACGTGAACTATTGATGTATCAACAGAAACCACTAACTTCGCTTTCTCGACAATAGCAATGGCATCATAAATAGAATCACTCTGATCAAAGTGACGAATACTTGCAGTAGTAAGGGACATAGCGTCCAAAAGATCTCTTGTATCAGGAGCCGATAATAGAACCACACTCAATGACTTATCCCATTCTTTGATTGCACTAATGATTTTATTTATCGAGTCCTTATTCAACTTCCTTTCGTTGCCACTACCAAATGGATTAATCAGCACAAACTCATTGATATTATTTTCAGTCAAGAAAAGTTGTGCTTTTTCCATAGAAGAGGGAACAAGAGGAACTATATAATTCTCTGCTGATTCAGTTATACCCAATAGAGTTGCAATATAGTTAAACTTATCAGCATAATGCATATTTCTAATATCATCAGAAATTTTTAAATTAATCAGCTTTAAATTAGGATCTAGGCCAATATTTATTTTAGACTTTAACTTGTTCAGCAAATAAATATCTTTCATTTTCATATCAAGATTAAAAGCGACTACTGCATCGACCGACCCAACTTGCGTACAGACTTCTTTCATTTCACTGTATGACGGTCGCTTACTTAGATGCACAACTTGATCAACACCAAAGTGTTCTGTAAACAATGGTGCCATCGCAGAGGTAGTCAGCACTTTAATTTTTATTTCTGGGCGGTACTTTTTAAGTTTCTTGAGTACCCCGGAGGAAACAATAGCATCACCCAATTTTGCATCATTACGGATAAATAGAATGCTATTAACATTCTCTAAATCTAATTTAGATACTTTTGATGAATCAAAAAGAATGATTCCAAGATGACGTCTTATTTTATCTCTGGTAATTTGAAGTCGAGATATGAGTCCCCTTATCATAGATAATTACCTTTTAATTGATTTATGCATAACATTCCACCATGCCAATCTGATGGTCCTTGAAAGCCTTTCTATTTCTCTAAAAATTTTATTCTTTAAGGCAACTTTGGCTAATTTTGTTTTGTTCTGAATTTGGCTTTCCATATCAGATGGATTGTATATAGCATATGGCAATAATCCCATAGAAGATATGTGATGTTTATATGGTTCGCCAATAAAATTATCGACAGCACATAACCATTGCTCACTTTCGTCTAAAAATCTACGTGCCGCTTTCGGTGTAATGCTATATCCCCTAGCTCCTCCAGCATTATCCATCCACATCACAACTTGAAAGCCATCATGAGTATTTTCAATCATTTTACAATTAAAGTTTGTATCCTGAGGCTCAAGACGTAAATAGTCGTATTTTTTATGTAACTCAGGAAGCTTATCAATAACGAGCGAAAAAAATGGTGTTGGTAAAAAATCATCTTCAAATATTACTATGGGCTCATCTAACTCAACGCATTTTTCCCAGAGTAAATAATGACTCGCATATACGCCCTTTTCCCCAGGAGTCAAAGGTCTACCACGATATTTGATTCGATAATCATCATTTGGCTTCATAGCCAACTTAGGTGGTAATCCACTAAAACCATTTACAGCTTCAAAAAACTCACATTCAATATCTATTTCTGACAGTTTTTTCTGGACCCGCTCTCGTCTAGCATTGGCCTCTTTCAAGTTAATCACAAATAATTTCATTTTTTTTTACTCTCACTATACGCATGTAATAGTTGATCAAAACTTATCTTTAAGGTGTTGATAGATCTCTTTTTTTGTTCTTTCTCAAACGATCGTTTCAATCTATCTAAATTTCCTTTCTTCCAGCTCTCGCCTTGTTGCTGGTAGCACTTATCAAAATCAATAATCCATACCTTCTCTTGGCCATCAATTAAGATGTTATGGATATTGAGATCGGTGTGATTGACTTGCGCATCATGCATTTTGCGAATTTCTAGGCCGATTTTCTCATACATTTCAGTCGGTAATGGACGTTCTTGTAAAATAGACACCAGATCGCGGGCGTTCGGGATTTTTTCGCTGAGTAAATCTGCCTGATAACAAAAAGTGCGCTTTACTGCTCGCGCGGCAATCGGGCGTGGAACATTTACCCCAGACTCTCTCAGAGTATTGAGCAATTCGAATTCTTGGAAACTGCGCGTTTTCTTCCAACCGGAAAAAAAGTAGTGATCACTAACTAACTTACCGAACAATCCACCACGCTTATAGTGGCGTAGTGCTGCTTCTATTTTTTCAGCTTTTACAAACCATGTCGTACCGCGCCCAGTAGCACAACCTGTGACGCTACCAGCCTGCTGCCAAAACTCAGGGTTAAAACAGCGGAGCGGATCTTCAACTAGTAAATGCTCGTCATACCAAATTGTTTGATTCTCTTTTTTCAGCGTTTTCATCGTTTCACTTTTTAATGACGAGATTGAATGTGCTTCATCATGCTTGTTTGGTATTTTACATTTATCGGCGCTATCTGCATAATTCTTACTAACTTTCTCTATACCGATGTCACTTATGGCTCTCTTTTCTTCTGCTCCACGCTCAATTTGTGTGTTGCGTCTGTCGGCGATTGGCGATGTGTGCAATGCAGTGGCCGCCGTGCAAGCAATTCAACACCAATGGCCTGAAACTCATATCACGTGGATCACTGGAAAACTGGAAGCGCAGTTACTCACTGATTTGCCTAATGTAAACGTGGTTATATTCGACAAAAAACAGGGATGGAAAGCATATCAAAAACTGTGGGCAGAACTTAAAGGGCAATCCTTCGATGCGCTTTTGCATATGCAGTATGCCTTTCGTGCCAGTATTGCCACACTGGGTATTAAAGCTAAATATAAACTCGGTTTTGATGCCGCCCGCAGCCAAGATTTCCAGCACCTATTTACTAATGTAAAAGTGGTATCGCCTCAAGCGCCTCATGTATTAGATGGCTTACTCGCGTTTGCTGAATGCCTTGGAGTCAGAGAGCTAGAAACTAAGTGGTCACTCACTTATTCAGATTCCGATCATCAATGGGCCAAGCAGCAACTTGCACATTCAAAGCGTAATTTAGTCGTGGTTCCTGCCGCGAGTAAGGCTTATAAAAATTGGACCGCTGAAGGTTATGTAGAAGTGATAACTCATGCTCAACAACTTGGTTGGCATATTATTTTAGCCGGTAGCCCTGCGCAAATTGAAGTTGATCTAGCAGCCGAAATAGCGAGTAAACTGACTCAGCCAGTACTTAATGCCGTTGGTAAAAGCCAGCTTAAAGAGATGTTGGCACTGCTCGACTTAGTCGATTTAGTGATAGCGCCAGACACAGGCCCAGCGCACATGGCCAATGCAATGAATACTCCCGTTATCGGTTTATACGCTCACCATAATCCGCAGCGCACAGGGCCTTATCAGTATCGTGATTATGTGGTGTCGGCTTATGAAGAAGCACTGTTTACCGAAACAGGAAAAACGAAAGAGCAAGTCAGTTGGCGTACTCGCGTCAAAGATGAACAAGCGATGCAGCGCATTCAAGCAAGCCATGTTATCCAAATGTTTGATAAGATAACGGCTGATTTTCAGCTAAACCCAATATCCGAGGAATGAATGTGAGCAAACCTACTTTAGCCGTTGCGCTGATCGTTAAAAATGAAGCGCAACATCTGCAAGCTTGCTTGGAAACCGTTCAACAATGGGTAGATGAAATCGTCGTCTTAGATTCAGGTAGCAGTGATAATACCGAAGAGATTGCACGCCGTTATACTGACAAGTTTTTTGTCAATTCGCAGTGGCCTGGGTTTGGCTCACAGCGCCGCTTAGCGCAGTCGTATGTCGAGTCTGATTATGTGTTGTGGCTAGATGCCGATGAACGCGTGACCAAAGAGTTAAAAGATAGCATTCAGCAAGCGGTCGCGGCTAATAAACCCAATACACTGTATCAATTTGCCCGTTTAAGTTGGGTTTTTGGCCGCTATATTCGCCACTGTGGTTGGTATCCTGATCGCGTGTTGCGCCTCTACCCAACTCAATTAACGCAATATAACGAGGCTTTGGTGCATGAAAAAGTCGAAGTCGCAGATGGCATGAAAGTCGAGAATCTTGCAGGTGATGCGATTCACTACACCTATAACGATATTCATCATTATTTAGTTAAATCCGCAGGTTATGCCAAGGCATGGGCAGAGCAACGAGAAAAACGTGGTAAGAAAAGCAGCATTAGCCAAGGTATTTTGCATGCATTTGGCTGCTTTTTGAAAATGTACGTTTTAAAAGCAGGCTTTTTAGATGGTAAGCAAGGCTTCTTGCTTTCTTTATTATCGGCGCACTCAACCTTTGTTAAATACGCCGATTTATGGGTTAGAAGCAGTACTGAGCCGCCCAAGGGTTAAGTTCAGCTAACACCGCATTAATATCAATGCGGCTCATATCGGCCTGAGTTTCTTTGTCTTTTGCTTGTGGTGGACAAAAAGCGATATGGCGACCTTGTGAATTCAATGGTCGCCAACGCAGTGGCGTGGCTGAACGTTTGGCGGGGAAAAAGCCAACTGTGGGCACATCAATCGCAGCGGCAATATGCAAAGGCCCGGTTGAACCTGCGATAAAAATATCAGCGCAAGCAATCGAGCGTGAGAAATCAACAAGCCCTTCATTTTGATCATACAGTGCCGCTCGCCCGCCCTTTTCTTCAATTAAAGCTTTTAACTGCGCGGCTTTCGCTTCTTCTCCCGGCCCGGCGGTAAGGATAATTTCTTGCTTGCCATCAATCCCCATCACTAGCTGCGTGTATTGCTCTAGCGACAAATTATTCGCTGAACCGCCGCTTCCGGCGTGTACAAACATCCACGGTTTACTGGTATCGAGATGAAGTTGCGCAGCCAGTTTGCTTTTTTGTTCAACCAGCTTCGCTTGATCAAATTGCAAATAAGGTGCGCTCGGCTCGACAACCTCTTTACCTATATCATGCAAAAAAGCGCGTACCAAATCTAAGTTATACTCATATTCTGGTTTGGCTGATTGAGAGCGTTTTTGCTTAATTCGTTTGTTGTAAAAAATTTGAGCGAATTTAGTCGCCGGCGCTAAACGATAAGGAATACGAGATTTCCAAACTAATAGTGCATTGTAAGTGGTCGAGAAGAGGTTGATCGAGGCATCAAAGTGTTGCTGTTTAATCGCTTGAATACATTGTTTTTTCTGCGCAGAGGACGCGTTTTCCGTTGGGTCGACCATCACCGCATCAATCCACGGGCAAAGCTCGGCCAGCGCGACGGTATAGCTGGGGACTAACGCGGTAATATGGCAATCTGGCAACGAGGCTTTTAGCATCGCAAAACTTGGCCAAGCCAGCATGAAATCACCAATTTTATCGTTACGGATCACCAACAACTTGTTCATCGTCTCTTCTCTCACTCGCTAAGTGTCACAGTTTAATGCGGGCTACATCATACCGAGTTCAATAGGTAATTTTGAGTCTTTTTGTTAATATCAATGCCAGTTAACCAATATGAGCCTTCCACTGTGAGCCAAAAAAGAATTTCGCGTGTGATTTATCCCGGCACTTTTGATCCCATCACCAATGGTCATTTGGATCTGATCGAACGCGCCGCCAATATGTTTGATGAAGTGATCATCGCCGTCGCCGCCAGCCCAAGCAAAAACACCATGTTTACTCTGCAGGAACGGGTCGCCTTTGCCAGCGCCGTCACTCAACATTTAGAGAATGTCACTGCTAAAGGATTTGCTGGGTTAATGGTCGATTTTGCGCGTGATGAAAAAGCCAATGTGCTGATCCGCGGTTTGCGTACTACGGTTGACTTCGAGTATGAATTTGGTTTGACCAACATGTACCGCCGTTTGATGCCGGGACTGGAAAGTGTGTTTCTTACACCATCAGAGGAACATGCATTTATCTCCTCCACCATTGTGCGAGAAGTGGCGATTCATGGTGGAGAAGTTGATCAATTTGTTCCTGACATTGTCGCTAACGCCTTGCATGGCAAGAAAATATAGCCTTTAGGACGTACCTTATTTTTGGCAAGCAGAGCAGAAAAAGGTGTTACGCTGACCAATTTTCAGCGCTTCAATCGCTTGCCCACACGCAGGGCAAGGCTGCTGCGCTTTGCCATACACATTAAGCTCTTGAGCAAAATAGCCCGGTTTGCCATCCGCTTGTGCAAAATCTTTTAAGGTTGTGCCACCTTGTTGAATCGCCGTTGCTAAGACTGATTTAATTTCTCGCACGAGGCAATTCCACTCAGGCAGTGTCAGCGAATGAGCGGGCCGAGTGGGGAGAATTCGCGCATTAAACAGTGATTCACTCGCGTAGATATTGCCTACGCCAACCACCACTTTATTTTCCATAATAAATTGCTTAACGGCGATACGTTTGTTGTTCGCTTTTTGCGCAATGTAATCTGCATCAAAATCATCGGTTAATGGCTCAGGACCGATATTACTCAACACCGAGTGGCTTTCTCCTTGCTCGCACCATAACCAAGCACCAAATCGACGTGGATCGTGGTAGCGCAACACCTTGCCATTGGTTAATCGCAGATCAACGTGATCATGCTTACCTGCCGGAAAATCACACTCCAATACTCGCAATGAACCTGACATTCCCAAGTGAACAATCGCACTGCCAATATCGGTCTCTATCAATAAATATTTGGCTCGACGGGCAATATTGCGGATCACTTGCCCTTCTAACTGTTTCAGCTCTTGAGGGATGGCCCAACGTAATTTGGGCGTGCGAAATGTCAGTTGTTGGATCGTTTGCCCAACTAAATGCGGGCTAATCCCCATTTTACTTACTTCAACTTCGGGTAACTCAGGCATGATACATCTCGATTCTTCGTTCGTCGTTATTGGGTATTGGTTATTCGTTCTTGGTTTGTTCAACGCTCACGAGAAATAAAGGCTCAGTTCGGAAAAAGAAAAGCTTCTTCTACCGAAAGTGCCACCCATTTCTCTTGCCAATTTTTCAATAACCAAAACTGGGGGGTTTGGTAGTAGGTGATCCTTTGCGGCTCTTCGCGATCCTGATACCACACCTCCACGGTTTGTGGGTTGCGTAGTAGAGACGCAAGCGACTCGTAAGTGGCATCATCTACTTCTGTACCAACTAAACTCTGCCAGCGTTGTGCTAATATTTCAGGAGCAACTGAAATTGCTTTGCTTGATCGCCAACGGTTTTGATTCAGTTCAAGTGACCAGTCAGTAAAATGCAGTGCTTGCAGCTGTGCATTTGGATTAATCACATAAGGATAAGGGCTAGCAGGCGGTTCAATAAGATAAGTTTTGATGACTGTGGGTAAATTCAAAATGGCAATAAAAGCAATAACAGCCAAGATAAGAATATTATTCCAACGGCGGCGATTGATACGCATAAGTGATCCCTAAGAGTTTATCTTTGAGTAACTTAGCACATTATAGTGAGAGCTGACATTGCAGGGTACAAATTCCAGACAATAAAAAACCCAGCCAAAGCTGGGTCTTTCAATGCTTACAAAGCGTAAAATCAATTACTTGATTTTGCCTTCTTTGTAAAGAACGTGCTGGCGAACTACTGGATCAAATTTCTTGATCTCAAATTTGCCTGGCATGTTGCGTTTGTTCTTGTCAGTTGTGTAGAAGTGACCAGTACCTGCAGAAGATATTAGTCGAATTTTCTCACGAATGCCTTTAGCCATTGCTCAATTCCTCTTAAACGTTTTCGCCACGTGCACGGATATCAACAAGAACAGCATCAATGCCTTTCTTATCGATGATACGCATGCCTTTAGCAGTTAGACGTAGTTTAACAAAACGTTTTTCGCTCTCTACCCAGAAACGATGAGTTTGTAGGTTCGGCAGAAAACGACGCTTAGTAGCATTTCGTGCGTGTGAACGGTTGTTACCCGTTATTGGACGCTTACCAGTTACTTGGCATACTCGGGACATGAATGTCTTCTCCAAATCGTTTCAGCTCGATATCAACCTTGGTGGCCGAACCTCGTTCTCGATGTATTAAGAAGTTTGAGGTTAAAAACCGTTATGGAAAATCCATACAAGGCTATCAAAGGTCGCGTATTATACTAACTTGACATGCATTGCTCAAGACCCGAACAGATCCTTTTTACGGATTTGGCGATCTTTTTTTAAGCAGAGCTGATTTAGGTTGATAATTTAGTGCGCGAATCATACCAGAATAATCTTAAGTCACAACCTAAAATGTGATTCAAATCCACCCTCTTTCTGCAAAAGAAATTACCTCGCCATCGCCCACCACAAAATGGTCCAAAATACGGATGTCCACTAACGCTAGTGCATCGGTTAATCGACGTGTGATTCTGCGATCGGCTTGGCTAGGCTCAGCAACGCCTGACGGATGATTATGGGCCAATATTAATGCCGCCGCATTATGGTGGAGTGCTCTTTTAACTACCTCTCGAGGGTAAACGCTGGCCGCGTCAATCGTCCCCTCAAACAATACTTCATCGCTGATCACTCGGTGTTGATTATCCAAAAACAGAATATAGAAGGCTTCTCGATGGCGATCGCGTAGCACACTCGATAAATAAAGCTTGGTTTGCTCTGGGCTAGTCAAAGCGCCACCTCGTTTGAGCGTTTCGGCCAAATAGCGCTGCGTCATTTCAAGCACCGCCTGCAATTGAACGTATTTGGCTTCGCCCAACCCTTTATGGCGGCAAAACTCTTGCTGGTTGGCCGAAAAAAGCGCTCGAAGTGATCCAAACTCGCGCAGCAGCAGATCCGAGAGAGCGAGCACATTCATTCCTTGAGTGCCAGTACGAAGGAAAATCGCCAGCAGTTCAGCATCCGATAATGCCTGAGGACCGCGAGCAAGCAATTTTTCGCGTGGCATTGATTCTGTGGGCAGTGATTTGAGGCTCATTAAGCACTCCTAGGGCTAAAGGTACTCAGACAACATAGAGAAATAGCCAAGCCTGCAACTTTGCTTCTCTTTATTTAGGCTTGATTCATGGTTTTTTGTAATTGATAAGTGATGAAAGACGCAGAAACACTCGTCCAATATAAAAGGATTGAGCGGATCATAAGGTCACTCGATGCGAGAGTTGTGCTAACATAATGCGCAGAATTTTTGAGGAAAAGATAATGCAAACACTGGCAGGAAAAAAGATTCTGCTCGGCATTAGCGGCGGTATTGCTGCGTATAAATGTGCTGAGCTAACGCGTCGCTTGATTGAACGAGGCGCTCAAGTACAAGTGGTGATGACCCACGCTGCAAAAGAGTTTATAACGCCACTGACCATGCAAGCCGTCTCTGGCAGGCCAGTTTCAGATAGCTTATTAGACCCAGCCGCCGAAGCGTCTATGGGCCATATTGAACTTGCCAAATGGGCAGACTTAGTCCTACTGGCTCCCGCGACTGCGGATCTCATCGCGCGCGTCGCCGCAGGGATGGGTAATGATTTACTCACCACTTTGATTTTAGCCACCAATGCGCCAGTGGCCGTCTCGCCGGCAATGAATCAGCAGATGTATCGCAATATCGCCACACAAGAGAATATTGCCACGCTTAAACGCCGAGGCATGATGATTTGGGGCCCAGCAGCTGGTGAACAGGCGTGTGGCGATGTTGGCCCGGGCCGCATGCTTGAGCCAATGCAATTGGTTGAGCGCTGCGAGTTTTTTTTCCAAACAGAGGTGGCAAACAACACACTGCTCGCCGGTAAGTCACTGTTGATTAGCGCAGGCCCAACCCGTGAAGCACTCGATCCAGTTCGCTATATCAGTAACCACAGTTCAGGCAAAATGGGCTATGCGATTGCGCAGGCTGCCGCTCAATTGGGCGCGAAAGTGACTCTGATCAGTGGCCCGGTCAATTTGCTCACACCGCCACAAGTACAACGTATTGATGTGGAAAGTGCCTGCGATATGCATCAGCAAGTGATGGCGCAAGCGCAATCACATGATGTGTTCATCAGTTGCGCCGCCGTAGCCGACTATCGCCCTGAGATCGTCGCCGATCAAAAGATCAAAAAAACCGATGCGAGCGATCACATGCTCATCACCATGGTCAAAAATCCCGACATCGTCGCCAGCGTAGCCGCATTGAAAGAAAACCGCCCGTTCACGGTAGGCTTTGCGGCTGAAACGCAGCAAGTTGAAAAATATGCCCGCGCTAAACTGCTCAACAAAAAACTGGATATGATCTGCGCCAATGATGTTTCTGTTGCGGGCCAAGGCTTTAATAGTAACGACAATGCGCTGACCATTTATTGGCAAGGCGGAGAGCAAGCATTACCTTTGAGTTCAAAATCTGCATTAGCTCACGCGCTGATGCAACTGATCGCGAGTCAACTGTAGGCTACAAACAGACGTTCTAAGCTTCTTTTAGGGTTCATAGCGTTTATTGGGTGGTAAAATCACCACCCAGTTCAATCATTTTCATTTTTACGCTACGCAGTCCGAAAACTGTCCGTTAAACTACTGCGCTTAATGGACAATACCCAAACCATCTGAAGGGTATAAATATTTGCTCACAAACATGTGGTAACTAAAAGGAAATCGGGTCATGGCCGTCAATAAGAAAATCAATCGTCGTGAAGAGATTCTACAAGCACTCGCTGAAATGCTGGAATCTAACGATGGTGCATCACGCATCACCACAGCAAAGCTAGCCAAACAAGTGGGCGTTTCTGAAGCGGCTTTGTACCGTCATTTCCCGAGTAAAGCACGGATGTTTGAAGGCTTGATTGAGTTTATTGAAGAGTCTTTAATGTCGCGGATTAATCGCATTTTGGATGAAGAGAAAGATACACTCAACCGCATCCGCTTAGTGCTACAGCTTATCTTGGCTTTTTCGGAACGTAACCCGGGCTTGACACGAATTTTATCCGGCCATGCTCTAATGTTTGAAAATGAGCGACTGCGTGAACGGATCAACCAACTGTTCGAACGTATAGAAACGTCACTACGTCAGATCCTTCGCGAACGTAAACTGCGTGAAGGTAAATCCTTCCCCGTCGACGAAAGCATTTTAGCCGCTCAACTGCTTGGCCAAGTGGAAGGAAGCCTAAATCGCTTTGTGCGATCTGACTTTAAATACCAACCGACGGCAAATTTTGAAGAGTATTGGGCATTATTAAGCGCTCAGATTCAGTAAAAACAAACCACCACCGTCGTGACAAAGAATCATCATCAGTGAAAGAATCAAGAGTAATGAGCAAAGAAAAATACGGTAAACCTGAGTTTTCCCTCTCGCTACTGCACCCTAAATATTGGGGCGTGTGGCTTAGCTTTGGGCTACTCGCTTTAGTGGTCAACCTGCTTCCTTATTCTGCGTTACTAAAAATAGGACGCAGCATGGGCGCGTTTGGAATGCGCTTTGCTAACAAGCGAGTACACATTGCCACGCGTAATCTACAGCTATCTTTTCCAGAGAAAAGTGCAGGTGAGATTGAGCATATTGTTAACGAAAACTTTAAAAACACCGGCATGGCACTGATAGAAACCGGAATTACTTGGTTTTGGCCGACTTGGCGTTTTGCTCGCCTACTTGATGTGAAAGATGTCAGCGCCCTTTTGCAACTCAAACAAGAAAAACGTGGCGCACTGCTGTGTTGCGTACATGCGTTAAATTTAGAAATTACGGCACGTGCTTTTGGTGTAATAGGCCTTGAAGGCTATGGCGTTTACCGCCCACACAGCAACCCTGCGTATGAATTTATCCAATACCGTGGTCGCACACGCAATGGCAATAAACTTATCTACCGCACCGACATTAAACAGATGATCCGCGTACTCAAACAGGGCGAGCGCCTATTTTATCTACCCGATCAAGATTACGGCCATAACAAATCGGTGTTTGTTCCCTTCTTTGCGGTCAAAGAAGCGTGTACCACCACAGGCACCAGTATTCTGGCTTATACTAGCCAATGTGCAATTGTCCCTGGTTCAGGGTTTCGAAACGCCAACGGAAAATATGAAATCATCGCCGATAAACCCATTGATGGCGACTATCCAAAAGATGACATGACCGCCGCCGCCGCTTACATGAATAAATACGTTGAAGAAGTGATTCTACGCGCACCAGAACAGTGGATGTGGCTGCATAAGCGTTTTAAATCTTTGCCAGATGAAACGTTAACTAACTCTCGCTATTTATAACTAGAAAAAGGTTTTGCTTTCAATGAGCAACAACGAAAACAGCACAGACAAACACTTGCACAACCCCACATTCCAATGGTCTTTTTTACACCCAAAACATTGGGGAACTTGGATTGGGATCTTCTTTGCCGCTCTGTTCGCCTTTATGCCACCCGCATGGCGAGATAGGCTAGCACGCAAATTATCCACCTTTGCGGTACGTAAAAACGGCCGTGTTGTACGCCGCACGCGAGTGAATCTGGAAAAATGCTTTCCTGAAAAATCCCCGCAAGAACGCCAGGCTATTTTGGAAGAAACCTTTGTCAAAGCAGCACAATACATGCTCGGTTATTCGGAGTTTTTGGTTCGTTCCACGAAACACAATCAGCAACGCGGCATCATGATTGGTGAAGAGAACTTATTGCCATTGTTAGATGCTGGCGAGAACGTGATCATTCTCGCCCCTCATGCTTGGGCGGTCGATTACCCTGCGGTAATGCTTGCGGCAAAAGGCTATAAAGTAACCACCATCATGAAGCCACAGCGCAATCCTATCGGTGATTGGTTAATGCACGTCCAACGCATGCAATATGGCGGGCGTATTTTTGCGCGTGATGCTGGAGTAAAACCGTTTGTACGTTCAATTAAAGATGGATACTTAGGCTACTGGCTGCCCGATGAAGACTTTGGCCCGGCCAACTCGGTCTTTGTTCCATTCTTTGGCACTGAAAAAGCCACGTTAAAAGGTTTTGGTAAAATGGCGCGCCTATCAAAGGCGAAAGTCGTGCCAATTTTGCCTGCTTATAACGATAAAACCAGTAAGTACGAAGTGCATATTTTGCCTGCATTAGAAAACTTTCCAACGGGCGATGAAGAGCAAGATGCACGCGCTATGAATAAGGCGATTGAAGATTTAGTCACACCACGCCCAGAACAGTACATGTGGAATTTATCACTGTTGAAAACGCAGCGTGATGGCTCGGAAATTTACGATAACTCGCACCATGGCGATCAAAGTTAATCGCTAGAATAACTAAACTAATAACAAACAAGCCCCGAGCGTCAAACTCGGGGCTTTTACTTTTCAATAAGTGGCTCTACGATTCGCAAATAAGTTGATGCTTAAATTCCGTACTGCGCACGATACGCTTTTACCGCCTCAAGGTGCTTAGCATCTGCCCCTTTCTCTTCAAGGTAAGTAACCAGATCGGTCAGGCTAACAATTGAGATGATCGCGCAACCAAAATCACGCTCGACTTCTTGAATTGCAGAAAGCTCTCCTTTGCCTTTTTCTTGGCGGTCAATTGCTACCAAAACACCAGCAAGATCCGCACCGTTAGCTTGAATGATTTCCATCGACTCACGAATGGCAGTACCAGCTGTAATGACATCATCCACCAGCATAATGCGCCCTTCTAATGCGCTACCGACCAAGTTACCGCCCTCACCGTGGTCTTTCGCTTCTTTACGGTTAAAGCAATACGGCGTATCAACATCATGATGATCAGCCAACGCTACTGCAGTTGTAGTCGCAATTGGGATCCCTTTGTACGCAGGTCCAAATAGCACATCAAACTCAATCCCAGAATCGACTAAAGCAGCGGCATAAAAACGCCCTAAGCGCGCTAAATCACGGCCAGTATTAAACAAGCCAGCGTTAAAGAAATAAGGGCTTTTTCGGCCAGACTTCAAAGTAAACTCGCCAAACTTCAAGACTTCTTTTTCTAGTGCAAATTCAATAAATTCACGCTGGTATGCTTTCATGATTTTCTCTCTCTTAACTCATACACTTTGGTTTATTTCTCTTTCCCAACAAGAACAACCCCCTCCTAGCCTCCCCCTAAAAGGGGGAGGTACTAAAGTGGTGCTCACCTCCCCCGAAAAGAGAGAGGTACTAAGCTGGTGCTCACCTCCCGAAAAAGGAGAGGTACTAAGATGCTGCTCGCCTCCCGAAAAAAGAGAGGTACTAAGCTGGTGCTCACCTCCCCCGAAAAAGGAGAGGTACTAAGATGCTGCTCGCCTCCCCGAAAAAAGAGAGGTACTAAGATAATGCTCGCCTCCCCTAAAAGGGGAGGTACTAAGATGATGAATTCCCTCCACTCAAGGGCAATATTAGGAACACTTCCTTTATTCCCTCCCCTTATAGGGGAGGGTTAGGGTGGGGTCATCACGTACAACAATACAATGAATAAAACGGGCAAAAAAATAGCCCCCAACCGGGAGCTACTTGATCAATCTAATAACGATGCTTTCTGCGCTTCAACAATATCAGCGATGCCTTTCTTGGCAACGGCCAGTAAATCCATCAGCTCTTCATGGCTAAACGGTTCACCCTCTGCGGTGCCTTGAATTTCAATCATCTTACCGTTTTCAGTCATCACCACATTCATATCAGTGTCGGCGGCAGAATCTTCCACGTATTCCAAATCACATAAAATGTTTTCACCCAAGATGCCAACTGAGACAGCAGCAACATGGCCTTTCATTGGATTCTTCTTCAATTTACCGCTAGCAACCAGATGAGCAAACGCATCCGCCAGTGCCACACTTGCGCCCGTAATTGATGCAGTGCGAGTACCGCCGTCCGCTTGAATAACGTCACAGTCAACCGTGATCATCACCTCTGGCATTGCCTCTAAATCCACCACAGCACGTAAGCTGCGAGCGATGAGACGTTGGATCTCCATGGTGCGGCCACCTTGTTTACCGTTGGTCGCTTCACGACGAGTCCGTGAATGGGTTGCACGTGGCAGCATGCCGTATTCTGCAGTAACCCAACCTTTGCCCTGACCTTTCAACCAGCGAGGAACACCCTCTTCGACAGTGGCATTACACAATACTTTGGTATTACCAAATTCCACCAATACTGACCCTTCAGCATAAGCAGTGTAGTTGCGAGTGATTTTAATTGGGCGAATTTGATCGGCCGCGCGGTCATTTGGACGCATAGTGCATCTACCTTTTATCGGGTGAGACGGAATCGATTGGGGCGAGATTATAGCGGATTAGCCGCCTTGACGCTAGGTTGGTCACCCTTTGCATTGGCGTGAACCTAGTACACGCGTGAAGCTAGTGCTAACATATCTCTCGTTTGATATTTCATCTTCGTGAGCAAAGGACAAATCAATGATTTACAGCATGACCGCGTACGCGCGTAAAGAAGTTAAAGGTGATTGGGGTACCGCGGTATGGGAAATTCGCTCGGTAAACCAACGTTATCTTGAAACCTACTTCCGCCTGCCGGAACAATTTCGTGGTCTTGAGCCTGTACTGCGTGAACGCTTTCGCCAACGTTTAGCGCGCGGCAAAGTAGAATGTCACTTACGTTATGAAGCAAACCCTGCAGCTAAAAGTGAGCTGAATATCAATGAAGCACTCGCCAATCAAGTGATTAAAGCCGCCAACCAAGTAATGCACATGACAGGCGAGCTAAGCCGCATTAATCCGTTTCAAATCATGCAGTGGCCCGGCGTAATGGAAACGCCAGAACAAGACATGGACAGCATTAATAAAGCCTTATTAGCAGGCTTTGATGACGCAATCATTGAATTCATTGACGCACGTGGCCGTGAAGGTGACAACATGAAGGCGTTAATCGAACAACGCCTGACGGCGATCAGTGAAGAAGTGGTAAAAGTGCGCGCACGCATGCCAGAAATCCTGCAATGGCAACGTGAACGTCTATTGACTAAGTTTGAAGAAGCAAAGATTGAGCTTGATGCAACGCGCGTCGAGCAAGAGCTGATTTTACTTGCACAAAAATCAGACGTTGCAGAAGAGTTAGACCGCCTCGATTCGCATGTCAAAGAAGCACGTAATGTGCTCAAAAAAGGCGGCTCATGCGGCCGTAAGCTCGATTTCATGATGCAAGAATTTAACCGCGAATCGAACACGTTAGCCTCGAAATCAATCAGCACCGACATCACGGCCTCCGGCGTCGAACTTAAGGTTCTGATTGAGCAAATGAGAGAGCAGATCCAAAACATTGAATAAGGGTTTTTGAGTCTCTCTAAGCTTACCAAGCCCCTGTAAATAGGGGCTTTTTTGTTTTCAGGAAATTTCAGGTCTTTGCCTCTGTTTTCAACCAACTGCTGAGTAACTTTCCAGCACGAGAGAGAATACTATGACGAATTGTGCTTTACCCCAAAAGTCTCTTGATTTCAAATATCGATTCAACATTGCGTCCAGTTATGGCTGCTTTTTAAGAATTTCCGATCTTAAAGTTAACAATCAAAATTACTCGTGACGGACTTGAAACAATTGCGCTAACTCATTAATTAACCAAGTAGCGGCTAATAGATCTGCACTGCCGCCGGGGCTTAAGTGTTTTTCAATCATCGCGCTATCGAGCGCCGTAAGAGCTTGTTCAATTTCTTGATATAAAAAGCCGCCTTTGGCGAGCAGTTGCTGCGCTTGCGCTTGCACAAAATGCAGCCCTTCTAATCCACCGCGAGCAGCGAGGTTGCTGTCGTTATTGTTGGCCATCAACACCAATAAGGTATGCCACAAGGCTTGCTCGGTGCTGGCTCCTTTGGTTAAACAGGCTTGGTAGGCTGGCAGCGCATGTTGCATCACCATCGCAAGGCCAGAAGCGGCTTCACCGCGTGCGCCGGTTAAACCGTACCGACGATAAATTCGCTCGCCTGCCGTTTTGGGAGCCGATTCACGCTTCGCTTTTAGCTCATCAATAATCAAAAACTGGCAAGCTTGGCGAATGGTTTCGCCAATATGCTGCGCATCAATTTTGAGTTGATTGGCTTTGAGCCACCCCACAGAGCCGCAAATAAGCCCCAAGATAAAAATCATCCCTTTATGGGTGTTCACCCCTTGAGTGGCAGCAAACATGGCTTGCTCAGCTTCTATGCCAATCGGGCGCAAGGCGGTCAGCAACTGAGCGGCCGGATTTCCCGCGCTCTCCCAACCTGCACTGACAAAAGATTGCAGATAAGGCGCAATCGCCTCGGCACTGGCGATAAAAGTGTTGAGATCCATATCGCGGTGCGCGCCATTATTAGCAGTATCCACCAAACCCGGTTTAGGGGTGAGATGCACCTCTAACATCATGGCATGATAAGCCAGATGCCCCACTAAGCGAGGCAAGCTGAACGTTTTCGCGCCACTTGTGCCAGAGGCTTGGCTAGGCAGTTCAAGCAGAAGATCAAGCGCAGCAGGAATAGTCATGAACCATCTCCTCGATTTTAGCCAACAAAGCCTCAACACCGTGCTGCCGCGAGCGAGCACAGATCACCGCATCACGTTCACACAGCAAGCAGCGCCGTCTTGGCAACTGCGCACCTTGGCGCGAAATAATATGCCCATCGACATCAAGCACATCCAGATCCATCAGTCGCCCTAGCGGGTGCTCGCGTTCAATCTTCATCATGGCTTTTTTCAACATGCTGGCTGAAGGAGCCTGAATCACCACAAAGGCTTCCGGCCCCGTTTTTTCCACCAACAGCTGACAAGCCACTTGCCGCCAGCCCGTTTGCTGACACAGTTCTTGAATGGCACGCATACCTGCATCCATCACGGTTTGGCTGGCAGCGTTGAGCTTAACCGCGCCCGGCATGTTAACCGTGAAAGAAACCAGAGGCAGTGAATGGCGTTTTAGCCACTCACCTTGTTGCCGAACCCGCACTTCTTTACGCAGAAGTAGCTGGTCCAGACTGACTGAAAGATCCGGATGGTGACTCATAGGCTTTTTACCTGCTTGATAACATCAATGATCGAACCGTCACGGTAGTGAACAAAGGCAACGGTTTTGTCTTCAAATTGCAACGGCTGGGGTTTACCCGTCAGCAACTCCGCACGCTGTTGCAACGCTTCAATCTCGACAACGGGCAGTTGCGCCACGATGAAACGCGCTTTCAGTTCGGGACGATTCGGGTTTACCGCGATACCTTGATCCGTCACCAACACATCGATGGTGGCTCCTGGGGTGATGACGTTAGTGACCTTCTCGACCACGGTCGGAATGCGGCCACGCACCAAAGGCGCCACAATAATCGATAAGTTTGCCGCCGCCGCCGTGTCACAATGACCGCCGGATGCGCCGCGAATTACCCCATCAGAGCCGGTGATCACGTTAACGTTAAACTGGGTATCAATTTCCAGCGCACTCAAGATAACCACATCCAGCCTATCCACCGCCGCCCCCTTCGAGCTTGGGTTGGCGTATTCGTTAGCAGAGATTTCGAGATGATGTGGATTGCGCGCTAACGAGCCCGCCGCCACCGAATCGAAACACTGCACATCGAGCAAGTAATCAATCAGTCCCTGTTCATGCATGTCCACCATAGTCGCAGTGATACCACCGAGAGCGAAAGAAGCGCGAATGTTTTGGCGCAACATCTTCTCTTTCAAAAAGCGCGCAACCGCGAGCGATGCACCGCCCGAACCGGTCTGCATTGAAAAACCATCATAGAAATAGCCTGAATGCTCGATGACTTCTGCAGCGCGTTTGGCAATCAGAAGCTCGCGTGGGTTGGTGGTCATGCGCGTGGCATCCCCACCGATTTTGCTTGGGTCGCCCACTTCCGCCACTTGCACGACTGCATCAACACGATCTTGAGTAATCGATGCAGGGAAATTCGGGAAACCGACGATGGCTTCAGTCAGCATCACCACTTTTTCAGCGTGCTCGGCATCAACTTTGCCATAGCCGAGTGAGCCGCAATTGGATTTGCCTTTAAAGCCGTTAGCGTTGCCAAACTCATCGCAACAAGGTACGCCAATAAACGCCATGTCGATGTACAGCTCACCGCTTTGGATCAAATGCACACGACCACCGTGCGAGTGAATATGCACGGGCTCATCAAGCAGGCCGTTAGAAATGCTGTCGGCCAGCACTCCGCGGATCCCTGAGGTGTAAATCTTGCTCACTACGCCGTTTTTGATGTGTTCAATCAAAGGCGAGTGACAAGAGGTGAGCGAGCTTGAGGCGAGCGTGAGGTTTTTAATCCCCAATTCGGCAATCACCTCCATCACTAGGTTGACGGTTTTATCGCCGCCACGAAACGCATGGTGGAAAGAAATGGTCATGCCATCTTTTAAACCAAGATCGACAATCGCTTCACGGATCGAGCTTTTCACTTTGCGACTTTTTTTCGCTGACTCATCCAGTAAATGCGGCGTGATCGCGTGCGCTTGGGTGTAAGGCGTCAACGCGTAGCGTTCCACTTCCAGCACAGACAGAGGGTTATTTAATGTATTGATACTCATGAGGTGACCTTTAGTGTTTGATGCCGGATTCAGCACGTTGCAGTGTCCAACGTGCGCGTTCGATGATGGGTCCATCGACCATTTTGCCGTTAAGGGAAACCACGCCCAGCCCTTTTGCTGCTGCTTCTTCAGCGGCTTCGATGACTGCAATGGCGTGATCGACCTCTTTTTGTGTTGGGGCAAACACGTTGTGCAGCAGGTCAATCTGGCGCGGATTAATCAGTGATTTGCCATCAAAGCCGAGCTGCTTGATATGCTCCGCTTCACGCAAAAATCCCTCTTCGTTATTGGCATCCGAATAGACCGTATCAAACGCCATGATCCCGGCAGCACGTGCCGCTTGCAGAATGGAGCAGCGCGCAAACAACAGCTCAATCCCTTCTGCTGAACGCTGCGTGCGCAGATCGCGTACATAGTCTTCCGCACCAAGCGCAATCCCAATCAGGCGGCGTGAGCTAAAGGCAATCTCGACTGCGTTGTTAATGCCCTGCGCGCTTTCAATCGCGGCTAGCATGCGCGTGCTACCCACTTCACGTCCGCATTCACGCTCGATCTGTTCGATGACTTTTTCCATCTCAATTACATCGTTGGCGTTATCGGTTTTCGGCAGACGCACCACTTTGGCTCCGCCACGCACCACGGCATTAAGGTCTTTGATGCCGAATTCAGAATCGAGCGGATTGACCCGCACCACGGTTTCCATCTCTTGATACATAGGGTGTTGCAGCGCATGGAACACCAACATCCGCGCGGTGTCTTTTTCACGCAGCGCGACCGAGTCTTCCAGATCGAACATGATGGAGTCGGGTTGATAGATAAAGGTATTGCTGAGCATGGCGGCATTCGCGCCCGGCACAAATAACATACTGCGACGAAGTTTGGTCATGATAGTTGGCTCCACTCAATGTTCTGAACTTCACAAGCGCGCATTACTGCCGCCTGTACGCGCGCGCGGATCACACAATCCAGCGCGCCTTTGTCTTCGATGGTGACCAACGCATCGTGCACTTGCATCGCGTCGAGGGTGTGCAGCACGACCTGACGAATCGCATGACCAAATTGCTGCTCGACGGTACTGTCTAACACCAGTTCAATACCGCCATCGTTATTGGGTTCAATCCGAACCTGAAGATCACTGGACTCCAGTGTTCCCGCAAAGGCGGGATGGGCAATTTTCATGGGTACAACCTTGTTAATGAGTTATTGGATAAAACAGTGTCAGCACTGCGCTCATACCGCTAACAGTTGCGGTGCGGCCTGTAGCGAATGTTCCGCATAATTCTGACAAAGGTAGGAATAAGTCGTTTTCGGCACGAGATCGACAATCGCGGCAACGCCAAATTGTTTGAGCAAGTAACGCACGCGCGATGCGGAGATCGGCTGCGAGGCTTGCTGACTGCGCTCAATTTCCACTACTTGGATCGGCGCACTGACATCGTGCGCTTCTTTTAGCCAGCGGCGCATGGCTTGGTTGTAGTTACGCGTCACCGTACAAATCGGCTCACTGCCGACAAAGCGGTGCGTAATGCCAAGGGCAGGTGCTATTGAATGGCGGAAAATACTTAAATCCAGCGCAGTATGGGATTGATTGACCACTTGCTGATCTTTAATAAAATAACTAGGGAAGGTCGCGCGCGAAATAATATAATCCGAGCCAGAATGAATAGTTAAATTCAATAAGTGTTTACTGCCTGCCTTAATCATGGCCATACGGTCAGCGTAAGAGAAATCTTTATTCTCTGCTTTTACCACAAATAAATGCACCCAATCACATTGTTCACAGGCTTGTTCAATTAAATATTGATGACCTAAGGTAAATGGATTGGCATTCATCACAATACTGCCAATTTTACGCCCAGACATTTTTAATAAATGCAACTGTTTGCAATAAACCGCAAGACGATTTGGGCTATTTTCTAATAAAGCAATATGCGGTTCGACTTTATCGACTAAGAAAAAACCGCACTGTCGGAATAAATCTATATTGGTCGGCTTAGTGAATAGAAATAGTGAAAAACACCCTATTTCATAAGCGAAGTTGGTTAATTCGGTCATCAATTTGAGCGCAAAACCGGTCCCTTGCAGCGCAGGAGAAACCGCGATGGACTTCAACACATGCCCCGCAATTCCACCGCAAGCGATGATTTGGTTTGTACCGTAAGCCACCACAAAATGCTCAACATCCTCATCAACCGTGAGCTGATGCTGGCAGAGAAACTCTTTGATCTGCAAGAGCTTGGTTTTATTCTTGCTTGAAACTCGCGAGAAGGTGTAAATATCTACCATGGTCGGCTTCCTCACCTATTTTTTCTGACTTTATTATCTAAATTAAGCCGCAAAGGTTTAATGAGGGTAATCACTTTATTTCCCGTGGTTAACGCTCTTTATGGTTTTAATGAATTTAATTTTTATATCTTTAATTTTAAATTCTATTTATCTATCTAAAATTTAAATCATAAAAACCATTGAGATTTTTAAAGCCACTGGTTTGAATGACTATTTTCACAATTATCACTGACTATTTTATTTAATGTAGTAAAGGTCTTAATAACCTCATTGGACATAAAAACATGAACGAAAAAACCCTATATTTAGATAAAAAGTCCGCAGGTGGATTGAATCTAAGCCAGATAAAAATATTTGGCACTCCACTCCCTTTATTTTTATTTTTACTGATCACTGTATTAGCCGCCCATATTACTGACACTTTACCTAGCGGTCTGGTCGGTGGTTTTTCTTTTATGTTTGTCATCGGCGCGATATTTGGCGAAGTTGGCAAACGCCTACCTATTTTTAATAAATACATCGGCGGTGCACCGGTAATGATTTTCTTGGTTGCTGCTTGGTTCGTCCACATGGGCTGGCTCAGCGACCGTGAAATAAAAACCGTGACCGAAGTGATGGATAAGAGCAAGTTCTTGGATCTGTTCATCGCAGTACTCATTACTGGCTCCATTTTGGCGGTCAACCGTAAACTACTGATCCGCTCTCTAGCCGGTTACATTCCGACCATTCTGGCTGCGGTTGCCGGTGCGGCGATATTTGGTATCGCTATCGGTCTCGTATTTGGTATCACTCCTGATCGCATCATGATGCTGTATGTGCTGCCGATTATGGGCGGTGGTAATGGCGCAGGTGCAATTCCACTTTCCGAGATATATGAATCGGTCACTGGTGGTTCAAAAGAACAATACTACTCAGTAGCGGTCGCCATTTTAACTATCGCTAATATAGTGGCTATCATCGTAGCTGCTGCTCTAAACATTATTGGTGAAAAGATCCCATTATTAACTGGCAATGGCGAGCTAGTACGCAGCTCAAAACTAGACGTCAATGAAGAAGCCCAAAATCTTAATATCACTCACCGTGAAATTGCGATTGGTTTAATGCTGGCCGCATGTGTGTACACCTTCTCTTACGCTTTATCGAAAGAAATTCTGCCCGGTTTTGGCTCGATTCAGATCCACACTTTTGCTTACATGGTGGTGATCATCGCCATCCTTAACGCGGCGGGTTTGTGCAGTGATGAAATCAAAGAGGGCGCGAAACGCCTGTCGAATTTCTTCTCAAAGCAGATGCTGTGGCTATTGATGGTCGGCGTTGGTATTGCTTACACCGATCTGGCGGAAATCATCAATGCCTTAACCTTTACTAACGTGATTATTGCCACTGTTATTGTACTTGGGGCGACTTTGGGTGCTGCTTTAGGTGGTTGGGCGATGGGCTTCTATCCTATTGAATCCTCTATCACCGCAGGTCTGTGTATGGCTAATCGCGGCGGTTCTGGTGACCTTGAAGTGCTCGCGGCCTCTAACCGTATGAATTTGCTCTCTTACGCACAAATCTCTTCACGTCTGGGTGGCGGCATTGTGCTCGTTATCGCCAGCGTGGTGTTCGGTATGTTTGTTTAACTCTTTAACCCTTGCTCCTTGGGATTATTTGGCGCGCCTAGCGCGCCTCTTTTTTCTCCCTATTTTCAACCCTGTTTTTATCACTGGAAGTGACTATGCAATCAACCTCACTATTCCTCGAAGGGATTAATTTGCTGACCCTGGGGATGGGCTTTGTGTTCATCTTTTTGATTTTCTTAGTATTTGCAACTCGCACCATGTCGTACTTGATTGTACGTTTTGCCCCGCCTCAAGTACCAACCAAAACGGGCAATAAAAAAACACCAGCCAATAAGGCTAAATCCAAACAAAACCAAGGTGAGTTGCTCGCGGTGCTCACCGCCGCTATCCATCACCATAAAGCACAACAAAAATTATCTTAGTGAAGGAGAAATAACAGATGACTCAGGCGATTAAACGCGTAGGTGTAACAGATGTCGTATTACGCGACGCTCACCAATCTCTTTTTGCCACTCGCTTACGGATTGACGACATGCTGCCGATTGCGCAGCAATTAGATCAGATCGGCTATTGGTCTTTGGAATGTTGGGGAGGCGCGACTTTTGACAGTTGCATCCGCTTTTTAGGCGAAGACCCATGGCAACGCCTACGCTTGCTTAAACAAACCATGCCCAATACGCCACTGCAAATGCTACTGCGCGGACAAAACCTACTCGGCTATCGTCACTATGCTGATGATGTAGTGGATACCTTTGTCGAGCGCGCAGTGAAAAATGGCATGGATGTGTTTCGCGTATTCGATGCGATGAATGATGTGCGTAACATGCAACAAGCACTACAAGCGGTGAAAAAGATGGGTGCGCATGCGCAAGGCACGCTCTGTTACACCACGAGTCCAGTGCACAATTTACAAACTTGGGTCGACATAGCGCAGCAACTGTCGGAGCTGGGTGTCGATTCGATTGCCCTTAAAGATATGGCCGGCATTTTAACCCCGTATTCTGCCGAAGAGTTAGTCTCAACCCTGAAAAAACAAGTGGATGTCGAATTGCATCTGCACTGCCACTCCACTGCTGGCCTTGCCGATATGACCTTACTCAAAGCGATTGAAGCGGGCGTTGATCGGGTCGATACCGCGATTTCCAGCATGAGTGGCACTTATGGTCATCCAGCGACGGAATCTCTGGTCGCCACCTTGCAAGGCACGGGCTACGACACCGGGTTGGATATCGCTAAGCTCGAAAATATTGCGACCTATTTCCGCGATGTACGCAAAAAATACCACGCCTTTGAAGGCATGATGAAAGGCAGTGATGCACGTATTTTGGTGGCGCAAGTCCCGGGCGGTATGCTGACCAACATGGAAAGCCAACTCAAACAGCAAAACGCACTTGATAAACTCGATTTAGTGCTCGAAGAGATCCCGCGTGTACGTGAAGAGCTTGGCTTTTTGCCACTAGTGACTCCGACGTCACAAATCGTGGGTACACAAGCGGTGATCAACGTCGTAATGGGTGAGCGTTACAAAACCATCACCAAAGAAACCAGCGGAGTACTGAAAGGTGAATACGGTAAAACACCTGCGCCGGTCAACGTACAGTTGCAAGCCCGAGTATTAGCAGGTGCTGAGCCCATAACCTGCCGCCCCGCTGATTTGATTACTGCAGAAATGCCAACCTTGCAAGACCGCGTATTGCAGCAAGCCAAAAAGCAACACATCACTCTAGCCAAGAATGCGATTGATGATGTGCTGACCATTGCGCTGTTCGATCAAGTGGGTTGGAAGTTCCTCGCGAATCGCCATAACCCAGAAGCATTTGAACCCGCACCACAAGCAGCAAAAACTGGTGACGCCTCTCAAATGCCTACGGCAAAAACCAAAGCCGCGTCAGTGGAAAGTCAGTCCGTCGCAAGTAACGGTGTCTACACCATTACCGTCAACAACCAAAGCTATGTGGTGAAGGTAGATGAAGGCGGCGAGCTGACACATGTCGCGCCAGCAGCGTCGGCCAATAACGCACCAGTACCGAGTGCAGCAGAAGGTGAAAACCTCGCAGCCCCCCTTTCTGGCAATATCTGGAAAATTCATGCGGCAGCAGGTGATGAAGTGGCTGAAGGCGATGTCTTGCTGATCTTAGAAGCGATGAAGATGGAAACTGAAATCCGCGCCCCACGTGCCGGAGTGATCAGTGTCATTGAAGTCAATGAAGGCGATGCAGTACAAGTCGGCGACGCCTTGCTAGTACTAGCGTAATCAGGGACAAAAATAATGGAAAACGTTTTAGCTATGGTGCGTGATTTTGGCCTATTCCACCTCCAGTGGGGGCAAGCCATCATGATCCTTGTCGGTTTAGCGCTGCTCTATCTGGCTATTTTTAAACGCTTTGAGCCTTTGCTACTAGTGCCTATTGGGTTTGGTGGCATTCTCTCTAATCTGCCTGATGCAGGGCTTGCCATGTCGGCGATAGAAAATGCCTTGTATGCCGCCAAACCGGAAGTGATGACGGCCTTTTCAGAGGTACTGCAACTTAGCTCGTACATGCCTTTGGAGATTAAGCAAGCACTGAGTAGTGCAACGCCACTGCAAATGACCACCTTGCACTTGCTCGCCGAGCAGTATCAGTACAGCGATGGCATGCTTTATCTGTTTTACAGTCTAGCCATCGCCTCCGGAGTTGGCCCTCTACTCATTTTTATGGGCGTAGGGGCAATGACGGATTTTGGTCCACTGCTCGCCAACCCCAAAACCCTGCTGCTCGGTGCGGCGGCTCAGTTTGGTATTTTCACTACCGTACTGGGTGCATTGGCATTAAGCAGTTTAGGGGTGATGGATTTTAGCGTGGCGCAAGCCGCCGCGATTGGCATCATAGGTGGTGCGGATGGCCCTACGGCAATTTACGTCTCGAGCATGCTCGCACCTGAATTGTTGGGGGCAATTGCGGTCGCAGCCTACTCCTACATGGCGTTAGTACCTATGATTCAGCCGCCGATAATGCGTGCGCTGACCACGCAAGAAGAACGCAAAATTCATATGCATCAACTGCGCCAGGTACACAAGCTAGAAAAAATTGGCTTTCCACTGCTGTTACTGATTTTGATTGCGCTCTTACTGCCTTCTGCAACGCCACTGCTCGGTATGTTCTGCTTTGGCAACTTGATGCGTGAGTGTGGTGTGGTGGAGCGTTTATCCGACACAGCGCAAAACGCACTGATTAACATAGTGACTATTTTCCTTGGCCTATCAGTCGGTTCGAAACTGATGGCGGATAAATTCCTCCAGCCACAAACTATCGGCATTTTGGTGCTCGGTATTGTTGCGTTTTGTGTCGGTACTGCCGCAGGGGTTTTGATGGCTAAACTGATGAACCGTTTCTCCACCACCAAACTCAACCCACTGATTGGTTCAGCCGGAGTTTCTGCCGTGCCGATGGCGGCACGCGTCTCCAACAAGGTCGGGCTAGAAGCCAACGCGCAGAATTTTTTGCTGATGCATGCCATGGGACCAAACGTCGCTGGGGTCATTGGCTCTGCAGTAGCGGCAGGTGTTATGATCAAATATGTGATGGGATAGACATTATTGATTGGTGTTTCTTAGACTCCAATCAATAAGCCTCACTTATAGCAAGGATAGACTCGCCGGCATGAAAATATCACTAGCCCACTTTTTACACACCAAAGTCTGCCAGACTCTTTCGTTTCAGCAAAGGGTCGGTGCACTACTGGTTGCTATGGTAGTGATCCAGCTTTTGCTGGTAGCCGGCTTTTTCCATCAAACTCTTAGTGAAACCCTACAAGATCAGATCAGCACTAAGGCTCTGATTCAAGCGCGTGAGATTGCGACTGACCCCAATTTAATTGCCCTAATCCAACAAAATCGTCTCACCGAAGTACAGACTAAAATCGATCGCCTACAACGCATTTCAGATGCCAACTTTATTGTGATTGGCGATGCCAATGGTATTCGCATTGCCCATCCAGATGAGCGAAAAATTGGTTTACCCATGCAAGGCGGTGACAGCAGTAGAGCGTTAAAAGAGGGCGAATATTACACCTCAACCCAAAAAGGCAGCCTAGGCTGGGCAATTCGCGGTAAGGCTGCTGTTGTCTCACCTTCCGGACAGGTTCTGGGTGTGGTTTCTGTGGGCTATTTACTCGATCATATCAGTGATTGGCTACGCATTTACTCCTATCCAATGCTCAGTACTGTGGCCCTACTCATGCTGCTTTCTGGATTGAGCGCTTGGCTGTTTACCCGCCATATCAAGCAACAGATGTTCAATATGGAGCCGGAAGAGATCGCCATGAACCTCAACCTGCAGCAATCCATTCTACAAAGTGTGTATGAAGGAATAGTTGCGATTAGCTTGAAGGGTGAAATCCTTTCTGTGAACGCTAAGGCACTTAATATTCTTGGCATTGCCCACCAACCGAATCATCTGATTGGACGTAATGTTCAAGAGTTCATCACTCCGACTTACTTTTTCATGGGTGCTAGTCCGTTTGGTCAGTTAGCACAGCAAAACAGCACCAGCCAGCAAGATGAACTGATTAGCTGTAATGGTGAAACCTTGGTGGCGAACCGTGTGCCAATCAATTCAGGGCAACAGCAAATTGGTTGGGTGGTGAGTTTTCGTCGCCGCAACGACTTCAATACGCTGACTTCCCAGCTTAGCCAGATCCGTCAGCACAACGATAACCTACGCGTAATGAGTCACGAGTTTGCTAACCGACTATCCACCATCGGCGGCTTAATTCAAATCGGCGCATACGATGAAGCCGTCAAAACCATTCGCCGCGAAACCGCCGAGCAGCAGCAACTGATCGATTTCATCTCCCAGACCTTTCATCCCAAAGTGATCGCAGGATTACTGCTCGGTAAATACAGCCGTGCTAAAGAGCTAGGGCTGTGCTTGGAGTTCGACCCGATGTCACATCTACATCAAGAGCCGCAATGCATGACGTCAGATGAGCTGGCGGCAGTGCTCGGTAACCTACTGGATAACGCATTTGAAGCGACGCTAAAAAACCCAAACAACAATAAAACCATATCCCTGCTGCTGACCGATAACGGTGAAGAGTTGGTGATTGAAGTGGCAGATAATGGCAATGGCATTCCTGCCGACATTGCCCAAACCTTGTTTCTCAAGGGAGTGAGTAGCAAAAACCAGCAAGGACACGGTATTGGACTTTACCTTGTTCATCAATTTGTCACTCAGGCTCATGGTTCGATACTTATCGACAGTGCAGAGCCGCAAGGGACTATTTTTTCTATTTTTATTCCCAATCGACCCAAAACACTTGTGGCGGAAAACCACTTACCACTAGCTGAAGGGCATAATAAGAGCTGATTATGATGGAATTAATCGACGTATTGATCGTAGAGGATGAAACGAGCATTGCTGATGTGCACAGCTTTTATCTCAAACAAACTACCCGCTTTCGCCCTGTTGGCGTGGCACAAAGTATTAATGAAGCACGTAACATGGTGCGCATTCTCAAGCCTAAACTGATTTTTTTAGACAACTACCTACCAGATGGTCGTGGCATAGAGTTTTTAAAGGAGCTAACTCATCAACCGCAAGCACCAGATGTGATTTTTATCACTGCCGCTTCCGATATGGAGACAGTACGCGAAGCTGTTCGCTGCGGAGTATTTGATTACCTGTTAAAACCAATTGCCTATGATCGAGTGCAAAACTCGCTGGAGCGTTATCTAAAATACACTAGCTCGCTGCGCGCTAATGACAGCGTCAATCAGCGCCACGTTGATGAACTGTTTAATTTTCAGGCTAAAACTGAGCAACTCGATAGTTTACCCAAAGGGATAGATGAACTTACTTTGATCAAAATCCAAGAGATTTATCACCATGAACCACAAACCGCGTACACCGCAGAGTTGTTAGGACAAGCGATTGGGATCAGCAAAACCACCGCCAGACGTTATCTTGAATATTGTGTGGCCAGTGGTTTTCTGGAAGCTTGTATCCAGCATGGTCGGGTAGGTCGTCCTGAGCGGCTTTACCAAAAACGCTAACTACCGCTTTGATTTATAACGTGTAATGGAAGGGGAGCACTTCGGTACTCTCCCCTATTTCCAGCACCCCTTCTAAGTTGTCGCTATGACACTGACAAAGTGGGATCACAAACACCCCTTCTTCATCTTTATCGCATTTTACCAACATCGCCTGAGAAGACGGTGCTAAACAGTTAATCTCGGAACAAAACGCCTGACTTTCACGGCTAAAATGTTGCCAATACGCCAACCAATTCTCTCGCGCTTGAGCAGAAGCCAAATCTCTAGAAACCTTTCTAACTAACATCGCATCACCACTGTGGCTATTGAGTCGCTCTATTACAATGGATTTCGACTCGCCTGAGCATGAAGTAATTCAAAGTTCGCCGTAACGGAAAAAATCTTATTGGTTTTTATGTATTTATATAGCGATGAACGTTGAAGTAGTCGCATTGTAATGGCGTGGAGGGTAACTGGTTGCCTGGCCGAAAAATAGGAGCTGGGAACGACCAAATTTTAATTAAGAAAAATTAAATATTGTTATGTTTAATGCCGACATTCATGGAAATGATCAAAAATGTCGAATACGGTTCTCTATTTCAGCTTCGGCGATTCAGATTAAGTTGATGACGATGGATAAAAACACGGAAGGCACCATGGCCTTCCGTTATCTAGTTAACTCACAAAGTAACCATGCAGGCTACTTACTGACACTGATCATTTCGTTGAAGTACTCGACTTGCTGTTCCATGCTCAGACTTTGATTATTTGAACCCAACGCCCAGATAAAGAAACCACCGTAACCATTCTCTTTTTGCCACTTGGCACGGTTGAGGTTGTTTTCACGGCTCTCCACAAAATTGCCGTTTGGCCCCCACTGGCTATTGATCGTATTGCCCAAAACAATTTTCGACTTATCTCCAATGTATTGAGCGTAATTGGCCATCGCGACATCATAGAGGAAGTTTTGGCCGGCGTCATAGGTCATGACGTTGAAGAAGTCGAAATCGTTCTTGGTTGCTTGTAACAGATCGATCACTTCACCATGGTGAGACGAGCGACCTGATGGCTCAACGTAAGAACAATTTTCAAACACACTTGAATCCATGCATGCCACAGGATCAGCACCGACATGGTATGTGGTCAGCGACAACACTTTATTGTCTCCCACTTTTTGGCGTATCAGTTTAATCAATGCGGTTAGGTCTTGGTTCTCTTTATCGGTAATGCGCGCTGCTTTCTCGAAGTCGAAGTCAAGACCATCGATTTGCACATAACCCGCTAATTGGTACTTGCTGTAATCACATTGGCCATCACCACCCGTCGCAAGGCAGTCACCCACCACCTCTTCTGGTTTTAGGTTCTTCTTATAGACAGGGAAGGGTTTGTTGACCAATTCAACGAGGCCATTGGCCACCGCCTCCCGATTTGCATCGCTACCAATCGCAGACCAAATACTTTCATAAGTTTGACCACCAAACGCGACCATCATGGTGACATTGCTATTATCGTGTTTTAAGGTTGACCACGCTAAGTACTGAGATGGCATCCAATCTGGGTTGTAACTTGGTGGGGTTACCATGTCATCAGAAATCGTAATGTTACCGCTAGCATCCCATTTACCGAACGATAATAAATAACCGTCACCTTCAGAATTAAACAGTTTTTCATAATCGTTTAATCCCCAAGAAGTGAGATAACTAATGGCACGGTCTGGGTTATCGGCAAGGCCACCACCACCGGTACTCTCTTTCACTGTAATATTCGATGGGGCTGACATTTGCTCTTGATTGGCACTGTTGAGCGCCTTTGCGTAAATAGCGTAGTTGCCTGCTTGCGCTCCAATCCACTCATATTCATAAGGTGCTTCGGTGTCTTGATTCAGTACCTTGCCGTTGGCAATAAACGTCACGGACGTCACCTCACCTTCATAGCTATTAGCATCCGCTTTGATTGAGATCGCTCGGCCTTCAAAGAAGCTTGAACCGTCTACAGGGGAAGAGAGTGACACCAGCAGATCTTTATCAGTAATGGCAATCGAAATCGGTGCAGTTTGAGCACTTGCACCTTGATCGTCATACGCTGCAACCGTGAGTGTGTATTGTCCTTCAACTTGAGCAGGCACAGTGATGGTGTAGAGGTCGCCCGAAGAAGAGGTGGATGTTGCAACGACTTCGCCATTCAATTGAACATCGACACGCGCCACTTGGGAATCGTCGGTCGCCTCAACGACCACCTCAAATGGCTGATTGGGTGCTATTTTTTGTCCATTTTCTGGCGATTGAACATGCACTTCAGGAACAGGGTTAGGATCGCACTCACCAACGTCATTCCATGCATCTTTCCATGCATCTGGATAATTTGGATGCCCAGTACCTGGTGTCCATACTGGGTTACCACACCAACCTGCGATTTCACATGAGTAGATATGGCCAATATTGGTTACCTCATCTCCCACTTGATAGCTCACGCCATCTTGGTACTGAGCAACATCACCGCAACTACCACTCACATCAGTAACCGTAATCGTCAGATTTTTTTGTGTTACATGCCGTTCATCATCTTGCGCTTCAACACGTAATGCAGCGCTTCCGGCCGTTTGAGGGGTCCAGTCACAAGAGAACACTTGCTCTGTTTTGGCATCGATACTGCAAACTTCTGTGTCATTAGCAAAAAATTTAACGGTAGCCAGATCATTATCAGCATCGGTCACTTCAGCAGAGATCGTCAAACTTGTGCCTTGTGGGTGGGATGATCCCGCTTCTGGAGAAATGAACTCAACGACCGGAGGATTAGGCGCCGTCGATTCTGACTCGACAGAAACAGGCACGCTTTGCTCAGAGAGCTTATCGCCTTCCTCATTGAACGCGATAACTGAAATAGAAGCGGCTCCTATTTCTTTCGGTTGCCACACTTGCTGATATTCGGTGACACCTTGCTTTAATGGTTGTTGAGCAATTTTTTCTTGGTTAGCCCAAAACTCAAGCTTACCAGCGCTCTCACCATCAATACGAGCCATAATGCTGACGTCTGTGCCTGTGTATACCACTGAATTTGGCGCTGGAGAGAGAATATCTAGCGAAAAATCGGGCGGTGGTGTGATGCCCCCTTCCATTTTCACAATAACAGAATCTTCAAAAGCACTCAGGTTTTCCAATGAACCAGCAAAAGCGATCGTCAAGGAGAGTGATTCTGAGGAATTCAGAACGCTGTCAACCCAAGCACCTTCAGGAAATTTGAGCGCCACTGAATGGAGAATACCGCCCGCTTGAGCAGTATGAGATAGACTCCACGTAGGATGGGATAGCGCCGATGATTGCCAACCTATATCGTTAATCGCAACGGGTAATACAAATTCGATGACCGCATCGCGCATATCCGCTGACTCTGCTCCTGTATTTTTAATCGCTAAGGTGTAAGTGCTCCACCACTGCCCCTCTGACTCAGCGACCGCATCCGCGCTAAACTCAACAGCAATAGCCTGAGATATTGGGTTTAGCAATAGACCCGAAAAAAGCATGGTTAGGCCTAAGACCCGGTAATAGTTTTTGTCGGCCATTGAGACTGGCGTGTTTTTTTGATTAAACATTATTTTATACCCTCATATTAAATTTATAATATTCAGTATATTTATTAGCACCACCGTTAATAATTAACATCAACAATTTTAGATTAAAATATTTTTTGGAATGACAATCAATGTTTATTTAAAATCCAAATAATCAACATGAATACATTAAATTATATTGATAATATTTTTAAATAAATTAAAGACACGATACATTTGTTTTTCTATTCTAATTAATTTTCAACATGAACATTATATTTTCCATTTTTAGATATTATACATTACTCCAAGCAAAATATAACAACATGATAAGTTTCATCATATAAA
>NZ_CAWNJO010000045.1:0-52757 GCF_963874835.1 Vibrio sp. V12_P9A6T4
GGGATCTGTCATAGAAGTTAATACTTGGTAGTCTTTTCCTTTAATTTTACGAGTGACAAGTCGAGCGGTTATCGACTTTGGTAAATCAGACCATCGCTTTCTAGCTCTTGGATTACTGTGTAATTGAACAAGTTTGTCATTTCGCCCTAAAGATTGAACAATGTCATATTGTGTATTTTTCTTGAGGGGGATAAGCCAATGGCGCTCTGAGCCAGAGTCTTGCCATTTATGTAATAAGCCTAAAGAATAGAACCCCTTATCGAACATTGTCACGCTATGATTCGGTGTTGTTTCTATCAGTTTTTCAGCTAATACCATTTCGTTTGTATTGTAATTATCAAAGGCACTGGCCGTGATAATGTGACTGCTTAGTTCCATTTGGCAGACCATTCTCACCTGCGGATATTGTGTCCCTTTTTGTCGAGAAAATGCATTTTCATTTTGCGGGTTATCGGGCGTGCGCCAAACAACGCCATCGACGCCAAGAAGCGTTAATCCATTCCACTGGGGTAACTTTGCACTTTTTAACCATGAAGTCGTCATTCGCTCAAAGACCGCTTTAATTGCGCCTTCACCCAACGTCTTTCGACGTTGAGTCAGCGCACTCGGTGCGACAAAAGCTTTACCCGTACGGTCGACAATATCAAGTTGGTTAACTAAGTCTTTCATGGATTTATTGTTGTAGATAGCCATTCCAACAAGTAACCAAACCATGGATTCTAGAGTTAATTTCCTCTTTCTCATCGTGACGGTATCAGTAAGAGAATAAGCTTCGTTGATGAGGTCAATTGGAAGTAAGTCAGACAAAGTCTCAACGTTGCTAGGTTTCCAATCATTAATTATGTTTAGAGCTTGAGAAACATCCATAAAAAAATCCAAGTGCATTAAATACACTTGGATTTTGACAGCTCTGAAGGATCGTTCAACCGATCACTTTGGCCTTAACTGATCGGCATTACTCTCGGATGAGAGCCTTAGGAATGCGCTAAATTAATGAATAAGCAAAGACCATTAAAATCGCCACGGGGCAAACAAAACGCACGTACCATGGCCAAATTTTCCAGAATAGGCTTTGTGCAATGTCTGGGTTACCTTGTTTGATCTCATCAAGCAATTTATTACGATGCCAAACCCAACCCACCACAATAGCCCAAACCACACCTAATAAAGGTTGCATATAGACGGTCGAGACGTTAGCCACTAGGTTAAATAACGCCCCAAAGTTAAGGGAAATGATGATGCTCAGCAGCGCAATGGCTCCACCGATCATCCATGTTGCTTGGCTACGAGTCATTTTTAGTTCATCTTGCGCGCAAGATACTGGTACTTCTAGCATAGAAATTGAAGAAGTTAGCGCTGCGATAACCATCAAAATAAAGAAACCAAAACCGAGCAACACCCCTGCACTGCCCATATTATCAAACATCGCAGGCAGCACGGTGAAGACTAAATCGCCCGAACTCATCAAGTTGCCTGCATCATCAAAAATTTCGACACCATGATTTTTAGCCACAAACATTGCTGGGAGAATCAAAAGGCCTGCTGCAAACGCCACTCCTGTATCAATCGCCGCGACTTGCGCCGCTGTTTTTGGCAAATTAACATCTTTCTTAAGATATGAGCCATAAACGATCATCGCTCCAACGCCTAAAGAGAGAGAGAAGAAAGCTTGCCCCATTGCGTCTACTAATAAACTGGGAGTGATGTGCGCAATATCAGGGATCAAATACATCTTCAATCCTTCCATTGCCCCATCTTGGGTAAAGATATAAGCAATCATGGCGCCGAATAGAATAAAAAGCACTGGCATCAAACGGGTAGACCATTTTTCAATGCCGTCCGCGACACCTTTTCGCACAACATAAATAGTAAGCAAAGAAAATGCGAGAGCCAGTAAAACATTGCGTAAGCCGCTAAAATTCACTAACCAATCGGCCGCCGTCTGTAAACCCAACAGGCCTAATATAGGGGATGCCGCAAAACCCATAAGCCATCCGGCAAGAATGGAGTAAAAACTGAGGATCATCGATGAGGCAATCATCGCGATAATGCCAAACAGTGCCGCCGCCGCACGATTTTTGGTCCAGATACTTCTTAAAGAAGCGATGGGGTTAGATTGTCCATGTCGCCCGATCGTCAATTCCGCAACCAGCATTGGAAACGCCAGCAAGAATACCATTGCCAAATAAATCACTAAAAATGCCGCGCCACCATTACTTGCCGCTTTGGTCGGAAAACCCCACACATTCCCTAGGCCAACCGCAGAACCTGCAGCCGCCATAATAAAACCAAGTCTCGATGAGAAATGACCTCTTGAACTACTTGCCATAAACTATTTACCAATGTTGTGTTTGTTAGGCAGTGCTAAAAGTGAGTGTAAACTTTTAATTACACAAGTTATAATTTTTAGTCGCACTGTGATGGTGGCAAGTAAAACAGTTTGAGATTAAAATTGGAAGTCCGAACGATATAAATTATGGATTAGACCGTAGTTTTATAGTTCAATTGTTGCTTTTTTATCCTCAGATCATTTTTTTAAACTGCTATGATCACTTTAGTAACACAATTCATCTGTTACTATTTTCATATTATTCACGCGATAAACTTCCTTACTTTTCCCTTTCCCTTTACTATCGTGACTTATTCTATCGACAAGATTAATGGCATGGACAAGGTTTACCACGTTCTTACTTTAGCAGGCATCGCACTCTATTGGTTTTTGGTCGCCGCAGTCACGCTACGCGTTGTATTGAAACGCCGAGCGGTGAGTGTTTCTCTGGCTTGGCTGATGGTGATTTATATCATTCCGATTGTGGGAGTGATCTGCTACTTTCTTTTTGGTGAGCTAAATTTAGGGCGCAAGCGTGCAGAGCGTGCCAAGGAAATGTTTGCTCCATTTGGTGATTGGTTTAGACAGCTTAACGATTGCCAAGCTCATGCCCCTGAGGGAATGGGTGCTCAAATTTATAAAATTGATGAACTGTGTAACCACCGTATGGGGATTCCGGCCTTAAGTGGTAATACGTTATCACTGCAAACCTCCCCTAATGAAATTCTGCATTCCATTATTGCCGACATTGAACAAGCTCACACTAGCATCCAAATGGTCTTTTATATTTGGCACCCAGGTGGATTGGCGGATTCGGTTGCGTCGGCTCTGATCCAAGCGGCCAAACGAGGTGTGCACGTTAAGCTGCTGCTTGATTCCGCAGGGAGCCCCCGCTTTTTCAAAAGTCATTGGTATACCATGATGAAAGACGCAGGAGTTGAAGTCGTCCAAGCGTTAGAAGTGAGCCCGTGGCGGATGTTCTTACGCCGCTTAGACCTACGCCAACATCGTAAAATCATTGTTATCGACGATAAAATTGCCTACACAGGCTCGATGAATTTGGTTGACCCGGCCTATTTCAAACAAAACTCTGGTGTGGGTCAATGGGTCGATATTATGGTTCGTATTACTGGGCCTGCGGTCAATGTGCTGTCCGCAGTACATTGCTGGGACTGGGAGGTGGAAACAGGAACACGCATGTTGCCAGCACAACCAGAATGCACAATTGGTCCGGATCAGCCCCATCATCCTGTACAGGTTGTCCCCTCAGGCCCTGGTATGCCAGAAAACTTAATCTCCCAAGTGTTAACACTGGCTATTAATCAGTCAAACCAATCCGTTAGGATCACTACCCCTTACTTTGTACCTAGTGCAGACCTATTAGCAACGCTAAAAATGACCGCTCAGCGCGGTATCAATGTTGAGATCATTATTCCACATAAAAATGACTCATTGATGGTCAAATGGGCATCTCGCGCATTCTATGGTGAGCTACTGGAAGCAGGGGTGAAAATATACGAATTCTACGGTGGTTTGCTGCACACTAAATCCGTCGTGATCGATAACCAGTTCTGTCTTGTCGGTACAGTGAATATCGATATGCGCAGCCTATGGCTCAATTTTGAAGTCACGCTCGCGATTGAAGACCAATCCTTCACTCAGGAAATGAACTGGCTACAGCAACACTATATAGAACAATCTCACTTGGTTGAGCTACCAATATGGGAGCAACGCCCGTTGTATCATAGGTTTTTTGAACGATTGTTCTATCTGTTTAACCCTCTGCTATAAACTTTTTATCTGACTGGGGTTGCCAAGCTAGGCAACTCCATGTTTTAAATAACGAACTCTCTCCCAGACAAGGATTTCGGATGTCAGAAGGTAAAAAAACACAGTTGGTCAATGCGGGTCGTAGTAAAAAGTGGACCAATGGCGTTGTCAACCCACCTATTCAGCGCGCCTCTACCGTTGTATTTGATAGTGTGGCTGAAAAAAATCATGCCACCGTCAATCGGGCTAATAAAACACTCTTTTATGGACGCCGTGGTACTCATACGCACTTTGCGTTCCAAGAAGCAATGGTGGAAATTGAAGGTGGTGTCGGTTGTGCGCTTTTCCCTTGCGGTGCGGCCGCCATTGCCAATAGTATTCTTTCCTTTGTGCAAATGGGTGACCATATTCTGATGGTCGACACTTGCTATGAACCTACTCGTGATTTTTGTGAAAAAATCATGAAGAAAATGGGCATAGAAACGACCTACTACCCACCGACCATAGGTGAAGGAATCCGTGCTTTGATCCAACCCAATACCAAAGTGTTGTTCACTGAATCACCCGGTTCGATCACGATGGAAGTGCAAGATATCCCGACCTTATCGCGGGTTGCACATGAACATAACATCATTGTCATGCTGGATAACACTTGGGCGGCGGGCGTGAACTTTTCACCTTTTGAACATGGTGTTGATATTTCGATCCAAGCGGCGACAAAATACATTGTTGGCCACTCAGACGTGATGTTAGGAACAGCGATTGCCAATGAAAAATGCTGGGATCAATTGCGAGAGCAAAGCTATTTGATGGGACAATGTGTCTCACCTGATGACGCTTATTTAGGGCTACGAGGGCTAAGAACCTTAGATGTTCGCTTACGTCAACATGCTCAAAATAGCTTAGCCATTGCGCACTGGTTAGCAGAACAACCTGAAGTGGATCACGTTCGCCATCCTGCCTTAGAGACTTGTCCTGGACATGAGTTTTATCAGCGTGATTTCACTGGTGGTAACGGGCTGTTTTCATTTGTATTAAAGAGCAGTGATATAAAAGCTACGACGGCTTTGCTCGATGGCATGCAACATTTTAGTATGGGCTTTTCATGGGGTGGGTTTGAAAGCCTGATTTTAGCTAATGAACCCAAAAGCTTTGATAGTTTAAGAACCGTCGCACACCCGCACTTTGCAGGTACACTGATTCGAGTACATATTGGTCTTGAAGATGTAGACGATCTGATCGCTGATCTAAAAGCGGGATTAGAACGCTACAGTGCACAGCTTGCTCTGCGTGCATAATATGAGCGGAAGACCAAAAGGCCGCTGAATCTTCAGCGGTCTTTTGCATATTAGGTTACCCTGAAAAATTAACGCTTGGGGCAATCAGCCAAATGATCGTTCACCATACCCACCGCCTGCATAAAAGCATAACAAATCGTTTCGCCAATAAACTTGAAGCCTTTTTTCTTTAGAAATTGGCTCATCGCTTTAGACGTAGGCGTCGATGTAGGGATATCACTCATCTGCTGCCAATGATTGAGCACTGGTTGACCATCCACAAACTGCCACAATGCTTTGGATAAGGAACCATACTCTTGCTGCAACAGTAAAGCCGCTCGTGCATTGGAATAGACAGAGGCAATTTTTCCTTTGTGCTTCACCACATCGAAATGTTCGATAATGTAAGGTGCCCGCGTTTCGTCGTACTGAGCCAGTTTTTCAAGATCATAACCGTCAAAGGCTAAGCGATAACCTTCGCGCTTTTTCAAAATCGTAATCCAGCTCAGCCCAGCTTGCGCACCTTCTAACGTCAAAAATTCGAACAACTTGACATCATCGTAAACGGGAATGCCCCACTCATTATCGTGATAATCGCGCTCTAAAGGGTGATTCATCGCCCATGCACAAGTCATTTCTGTATGATGCTTCATTTTTTGTTTCCTTACCCTTACCTTCATTTGCAGTGTCAGTTGAACAATGACACTGCAAATCTACGTGCCAGCTTTGCTTTTAAAGCTGATTAAACTCACGATTGACTTTAAATGCTTCAGAGGTGACATAAGCCTCCATTTTACGGATTTTCTGATCCACTCGAGTTAAATCTTGATCCAATGTCGCCAGCAAAGCTTCGGCGGTTTGTCCTTGCTCCCAAGGCTTATTCTTCAATGTATGTTCGCGTTGGGCTTTTAGCGTTTCAACATACTGAGTAGGCTGCTTTTCTAACATCAGCATCAAAGCCATATAAGCTAAAAGCACTAAAAAACCACCACCGAGTAGTGCAGCCGAGATGACCAATATACGCACCAACCAAACTTCTAACCCAAGATAATTAGCAAGCCCAGCGCATACGCCAGCTATTTTGCCATTGACCGGATCTTTATAGAGTTCTCGGCTAGCCATGATTTTGCCTCCAAGTCGGTGATTCAGCATCTAAGATGCGTTCAAGGGTTTCAACACGGCTTTGCAGTTTTTCCGCTTTTTCAGATAACGCTTTGATCCGCTCTAAATCCTCTTGTGACAATGAGTTGCTGCTATGTCGTTTACCTCTGTAATGCAGAAAAAGCCATATCGGTGCAACAAAAATCAAAAAGACAATCAGTGGACCTGCGATAAAAAATGATGACATATATGCCACTCCTCGTTATTGGTTTTTGTCCATTTGCTGTTTCAGTTTTGCTAGCTCTTGTTCAATTTCATCTTGCGCTTGAAGTTCAGCAAATTCTTGGTCGAGTGACTTAGCGTTACCAGACATAGCGTAGAGATCGGCTTCAGCTTCAAGTTCATCGACTTTACGCGAGTACTGCTCAAACTTCGCCATCGCTTCATCAGTACGGCTAGTATGCAAATGACGTTGCACATCACGACGGTTGTGCGCAGTTTGGCTACGAAGTGCCAAAGCTTGTTGCTTCACCCGTGTTTCGGCAATTTTGGCCTCTAACTTACCGATTTCCCCAGTCAATTTATCGATAGTTTCTTCTACCAAGGTTTGTTCAGTGTGCAAGCCTTTCTGCATTTCTTGCAATTTCTTTTTTTCAATTAAAGCAGCGCGAGCGAGATCTTCACGCTGTTTAGCAAGCGCCAAGGTCGCTTTCTGTTGCCAATCTTCAATATGAGAGGCCATAGAATCCACTTTACGCGCGAGCTCTTTCTTATCCGCAATAGCTTTGGCCGAATTGGTGCGTACTTCCACCAAGGTGTCTTCCATCTCTTGGATGATTAAGCGGATCATCTTTTCAGGATCTTCCGCTTTATCTAACAGTGCACTGATATTCGAGTTTACGATATCGGCAAAACGAGAAAAAATACCCATGTTCAATCTCCTGATTAGTTGTTCATGACGATGTAGTTATTGGTGAGCCATTTTGAATCGCTCAAAACGTTTAAGACGAGAAGAGATAACCAAGTTTCATGCCATATATAAATCTATTGATAATCAATAAATTAGATAATGTCTCATAGAATGAGATTACTGTGCTATGATGATTTTCGCCAAGAGTTGGTGAATTTAACCACCCTTTCAATCACAGTGTGGAGAGTGAACATGCAACAAAACTTACTGGGTGAAGCGCCTCAATTTTTATCGGTACTGGATAAAGTCTCTAAGCTTGCACCGATTGATAGGCCGGTATTAATTATTGGCGAGCGAGGAACGGGCAAAGAGTTAATCGCTCAGCGCTTACACTATCTTTCCAAACGTTGGGACCAACCACTGGTTTCGTTAAACTGTTCAACCTTGAGTGAAGGGTTAATTGACTCTGAGCTCTTTGGCCATGAATCAGGCTCGTTTACCGGAGCCAAAGGACGTCACCAAGGACGATTTGAACGGGCAGAAGGTGGAACTCTTTTTTTGGACGAGCTCGCCACCGCGCCGCTTGCTGTGCAAGAGAAACTACTTCGAGTGATTGAATATGGACATTACGAACGTGTCGGCGGTAGCCAACGGCTTAATGCGAATGTCCGTATCGTCTGTGCAACCAATGCTAATCTTCCACAATTAGCTGAAATTGGAAAGTTTCGAGCTGACTTACTCGACCGACTGGCCTTTGATGTGATCCAGCTTCCACCGCTAAGAGAGCGAAAAGAAGATATTATGCCACTTGCTGAGTATTACGCGATTAAGATGTGCCGTGAACTGAACTTAGCGCTCTTTGTCGGGTTTAGTGCAGAAGCGGGAGATCAGCTTCAACACTACTTGTGGCCGGGAAATGTGCGTGAACTTAAAAATGTCGTGGAGCGTGCTGTCTATCAACATGGAACGGCCTCCCATCCGATTGAAAACTTGGTTTTTAACCCTTTTGCTAATGAGTGGCACAAACCAGATGACCTTACTGGCAATCTCTCCACAGATCGCCATACTTACACCACTGGCTTTGAATTTCCGATGGATTACAAAATGTGGCAGGAGGATCAGGACAGACAACTACTGAGTGCCGCGCTCAATGCCAGTAAGTTTAATCAAAGACAAGCTGCAGGATTACTCGGCTTGAGCTACCACCAATTGAGAGGTATGGTGAGAAAATATCAACTCGTCGGCAGCAATGATGATTAACCCTAGGTTTAGATCAACAAAAAATGGTAGATTATCAGGATTTTGAGGCATAATGATTAGCTTTGTTTGCCTTACTTCTCACAGTTATTTCTCTTTATGAAAACATTGATACGATTCGCACTAGGAATATGCAGCTTTAGCCTACTGATAGGCTGTAGCGAACAAATTGACCATAGTAAAATTCGCCAGAGCGGATTCGTATATTGTGGTCACGGCAATCCCACCACTTTTAACCCACAATTGGTTGAGAGCGGCATTACGTCTGAAGCTCTCAGCCCACAGATTTACGACACGCTGTTGCAATTGGATTCAGAAACCTTACAACCGATACCAAGTCTGGCCACGAGTTGGACAGTGAATCCACAGGGTACAGAGTATACATTCAAGCTAAACGATGGCGTTCAATTTCAATCAACCGCTTGGTTTACACCGACTCGCGCTCTTAATGCCGATGATGTGGTCTTCAGCTTTCGCCGAATCATTGACCCAACCAACCCATTTCATTACGTCAATAGTGGCGTCTACCCATGGTTTGCGGGTATTGATTTCAAAAACTTGCTGATCGATGTTCAAGCTCTGGATGAACTCACGGTTAAATTTACCCTCAGCCGTCCCGACAACTCCTTTTTATCCAATATCGCCACCAGTCACGCTGTCATACTCTCCTATGAGTATGCTAATCAATTAGTGATTGAAGATGAAAAAAGCATGATCGACAGCCATCCTGTTGGATCCGGACCATTTTATCTAGACGAATTTAAAGTGAATGACCTTATCCGCCTCCGTCGTCATGGCGCTTATTGGAATGGCGTGGCGAAGATGGAACAAGTCGTATTTGATGTCTCCAACCGAGGCACAGGGACACTCGCCAAACTACTACGCCATGAATGCGATGTGCTCAGCTCGCCTATTTCAAGCCAAATCCCTATTATCAAGCAGCAATCGGAAATAGAGCTTGATGCCAAGCCTGCGATGAACGTGTCTTATATTGCTGTGAATACCTCTCACCCTGCGCTCAGTGATGTTCGCGTGCGTAAAGCGCTTAATTTTGCGATCAACCGCCAAAATATTTTGGACTCGGTCTATTACGGTACAGGAAGTATTGCTTATAACATTCTTCCCCCCTCCTCTTGGGCCTATCAAAAGGACAGTATTCAAATTCGCTATGATCGTAACTACGCGATCGCATTACTTAAAGAGGCTGGCTATTACGCCAACTTGGAATTGACGATGTCTGTTCCTGCAGAGTCTCATGCCTATAATCCAAGTCCACGTAAAACTGCCGAGTTAATTAACGCGAACTTGGCTGACATTGGTATTACATTGCATATCATCACCCAAGACCGCCTCGATCGCTCAAATTTGACCCAGCACGCCAACGTTGATCTGATTTTAACGGGCTGGAATGGCGATACCGCAGACCCAGATAACTTTTTGCGTCCACTGCTCTCATGTAATTCAGATCGCTCAGGGCTCAATGCCTCGATGTGGTGCAATAGTGATTTCGATTTTCTACTCGATTTGGCCTTGGAAGTAGACAAGTCGCGCTATCGCCTTAACTTATACAAACAAGCGCAAAATATCTTGAACGAAGAGTTCCCGGTTATCCCATTGGCACACGGCATGCAATTTAAAGCGTACAGCAAAACATTAACGGGCTTTAAACTCAGCCCGTTTAATGTACAGCCATTCAATACGGTTGAGAGGATCGAATAGTGTTTTTATATACGGTACGCAGGCTCAACTTATTTATTATCACGTTACTCATTTTGACTATGGTCGGGTTTGCTCTGTTGCGCTTAGATCCCCTGTCGCCTCTAATGGACCATGGTTTCTGGTCAGGTTGGTCAACCTATTTAGGGCAACTACTGCAACTCAATTTTGGCGTCAATCACAGTGGTGTCCCGATTGTGGACGAACTGGCGATGGTCTTTCCAGCAACGCTGGAGTTATGCCTCATTGCTTTTACTCTCTCTTTGTTAATTGGTCTCCCTATTGGTACGCTCGCAGGAATGAAGCAAGGTAAATGGATTGATACCGTCATCTCCTTCACGTCAATGTCCGGCTATTCAGCACCGCTATTTTGGGTAGCTTTGTTAATGATCATGGTCTTTTCACTGCATTATGAGCTGTTTCCTGTTTCAGGACGTTATGATCTGCTCTACCAAGTGGAACACGTGACAGGTTTCGCTCTGATCGATGCTTTTTTCGCTGAAGGCAACTACCGTGCTCATGCTTTGCAAAGTGTTATTGAACATATGATTTTACCCTGCTTGGTACTGGCTCTAGCACCGACGACACAAGTGGTAAGCCTGATGCGCTCTTCGGTAGCCGATGTGATGGCTCAAAACTATATACGCGCCGCTCGAATTAAGGGCTTAAGTCACTACGAAATTGTGACTGCTCATGTGCTGAGAAATGCAATTCCACCGATTATTCCTAAATTCGGGGTTCAACTATCAAGTATGTTAACGTTGGCAATTATTACTGAGTCCATCTTCAACTGGCCAGGAATTGGCCGTTGGCTACTCGATGCCTTATCTAACCAAGATTATGTCTCCATTCAAGCCGGCGTGATCGTAGTTGGTACGCTCGTTCTCACAGCAAACATTCTGTCTGATTTGATTGGCGCTATGGTTAACCCGCTGGTAAGAAAGGAATGGTATGCTAACAAATAATATTTATCAGGAAGAGCATATTCCGACTCAGTTTGAGCGGTTTTGGCGCAGCTATCGCAATAACAGTTTGGCAATGTTTGGCTTGTGGTGCTTAGGACTCATTGTGTTGATTACCCTCACCTCTCCTTGGATAGCCCCTCATGATCCACAGTTGCAAACGAGCAACCTGTTAATACCGCCTTCTTGGGATCCTGCAGGTACTGTCGAATTTTTCTTAGGTACCGACGATTTAGGCCGAGACATCTTGTCACGGTTGATTGATGGTACCCAATACACCTTCGCTGCCGCTATTTTAATCACCGCTATCGCAGCTGTGATCGGCTGTTTTATCGGTATCATGGCAGGCATGACCAAAGGATTATTGTCCAGTACATTGAACCACTTACTCGACACGGTCATGTCGATTCCATCATTGCTGCTTGCCATTATTTTTGTGGCACTGCTCGGTTTTGGCGAGTTCAATATTTTGCTTGCGATTGGTTTGGCACTCATCCCTCGCTTTGTTCGTTCGGTGTATATTGCCGTACACAACGAAGTAGAAAAAGACTATATCCTCGCCGCACGTTTAGATGGTGCCAATGACTTTTATCTGTTGTGGAACTCCATTTTACCCAATGTACTTGCTGTCATCGCCAACGAAATAACACTCGCGTTATCCATTGCCATCTTAGACATCACCGCTTTGGGCTTTCTTGGTTTGGGTGCTCAAGCACCAAGCACCGAATGGGGCACCATCTTAGGTGATTCAGTTGAGCTGATTTACCTCGCACCGTGGACAGTCACTCTCCCCGGTTTAGCGATTATGTTTACGGTGATCATCATCAACTTAGTCGGTGAAGGTGTACGACAAGCTCTGAATGCAGGGGTGGAATAATGCCATTATTAGATATTCGCCATCTCACCATCGAAATTGATACGCCACAAGGCATGGTAAAAGCCGTCGATCGCATGAGCTTAACCATGAACGAAGGCGAAATTCGCGGTTTGGTGGGAGAATCCGGATCAGGAAAAAGCTTGGTGGCTAAAGCCATCGTAGGAATATGCAAAGATAATTGGACCATCACCGCCGACCGCATGCGCTTAGGTAACATTGATCTACTTCAGCTGACGCCGCGCGAACGCCGGCGAGTGATTGCCCGCGACATCGCGATGATTTTTCAAGAACCGTCAACCTGCTTAGACCCTTCAGATGAAGTGGGAAAACAACTGATTGAATCTATTCCATCGCGCACATTTGAAGGCAAATGGTGGCAGCGTTTTACATGGCGTAAAAAACAAGCAATTGCCCTTTTACATAAAGTAGGAATCAAAGAGCACGCTCGCATCATGAGTAGCTACCCCTATGAGCTAACTGATGGTGAGTGTCAGAAAGTGATGATTGCGATGGCTATCGCAACCAAACCAAAAATTTTGATTGCTGATGAACCAACGAACGATTTGGACCCCATTACCCAATCACAGATATTGCGCCTGCTCAGCCGGATGAATCAGGTCAATAACACCACGATTCTATTGATTGGCCACGACTTAACCACCATTACCCAATGGGCTAACCGTATTACAGTGATGTACTGCGGTCAGTCTGTTGAGTCAGCCGATACCCAGAAAATATTGAGTGAACCCAAACACCCTTATACGGCCGCACTACTGAAAGCGATGCCTGATTTTAGTGATTGGATCCCGCATAAAGAAAAATTGCAATCCTTACCGGGTTCCATTCCACCCTTGCAACATTTACCGATTGGTTGCAGATTGGGGCCTCGCTGTCCCTATGCTCAGCGCCAATGCGTTGAAATACCGTATCCACAACGTATTAAAAATCATAAGTTTGCCTGTCATTTCCCACTCAATATGGAGCAACAGTCATGAGTGCATCATTATTAGAAGTGAACGGGTTAACTAAAGATTTCATTACTCGTTCAGGTCTATTTCGCAAGAAAATTCAGCATGCGGTCAAACCGGTCAGCTTTACGTTAGAAGCGGGGCAAACTATTGGTTTTATTGGCCAAAATGGTTCTGGTAAATCGACATTGGCACGAATGCTTGCGGGGATGGTTGAGCCCTCTGCTGGCGAGATACGCGTTAATGGAGAGTTATTGGAACACAAGGATTACTCCACGCGCTGTAAGCTGATTCGAATGATTTTTCAAGATCCGAACACATCGCTCAACCCAAGAATTCAAATTGGTCGTATTCTAGAAGGGCCGCTCAAAAGAAACACCAATATGCCACCTGAAGCTCGCATGAAGCGCGTGAAAGATACGCTATTGCGCGTTGGGTTATTGCCAGAGCACGCCTACTTCTACCCGCAAATGCTCGCCACCGGGCAAAAACAGCGGATTTGCTTGGCACGAGCACTGATTCTACAACCGTCGATCATTGTGGCTGATGAAGCATTAAACGGGTTAGACATGGCAATGCGATCACAGATGATTAACTTGTTTCTAGAACTGCAAGAAGAGATGGGTGTCTCGTTTGTGTATGTCTCTCAGCACCTTGGTATTGTAAAACACATTACAGACAAAATTATGGTGATGCACGAAGGCGAAGTAGTCGAATCGGGTGACACACAAGAAGTATTGTCTAATCCAACTCATCCCATCACTCAAAGAATGATTGAGAGCCACTTCAACAAAGCGCCCAGCTTTAAATAGCCGCTCTGTATTTTATGTCGGAAGACAATATCGTGTGAACGATTCAGATACAGTACTGTTCCTCCCCCTTTTAGGAGGGGGTGGCCCTCCTAAAAGGGGAGGATTGACAGTGCTCACCCCACCCTAACCCTCCCCTAAAAGGGGAGGGAATTAGTTTCGTTAGCGTTGAGAGTATTTCATTTATGATGATAGATGCGGGTTGCTAAAATAGTTTTACCCTAAACCTTCTTGAGGAAATTGAGTTTCCATTTCAGTAAATCACTATTTGGCTTGTCTTTTCGTAATACCAATAACCTGACTACTTGATTAGTTTAATTCAATCTACTTCTACTGCTTTTCATAAAACTGAGAGGTGTTTGTCCTGTTTGTTTCTTAAAAAAAGCAATAAACGCACTATCAGAAGAAAAGCCTAGCAAATGAGAGACCTCGCTAACTTGTATTTCTTTAGACAGCAACTCAATCGCCTTTAACAAGCGCCATTGCTGCCTCCAGTCTTGATAGGACATTCCTGTTTCTGCTTTGAATAGCCTTGTGATCGTTTTGGTACTTGCACCTATAGAATGTGCGATGGTGGTAAGAGGCGGCACCAAAAAAGATTCTTGCATCACTTGTTGGCAGAATTTTTTAAACCGACGATCTAACGGTAAGGGTAATTGGAAAGAATGACGTTTAGCCGCATAAAATTCCTCCCAAAAAAGAGCCGTCGTTTTTTGCATTTCATTTTCAGGTTTATCCCATGCCCACAATGCCATCTTATCAATGAGTGCCTTTAGCAAAGCATCAACTTCTATCATAATCATGTTATTTGGACATTCAAAAACTGCACAATCGAAGTATAGCGATCGATAAGCTACCACGTTCGTCATCATCGCTCGATGTTGGATGTATGGTGGAATCCAAACTGCTTTTGTCGGTGGTAAAATACAGATTGAGTTATCTAAAGCAAAGCTGATGCATCCTTGAGGCGCATAGAGAAGTTGGCCTTTTTTATGTTGATGCATTCCCGAGTCGTGTTTACCGATGTCGGCTGCTATCCCTACAACGCAAGCTGTTAATTTATCAGCATCGAATTGGGTTTGTTCATCAATAATCGCCATTTGTCCGAATCTTGTTGTTTCTGGTATTAATGTTGTTAATAGATAAAGAATAGCCTCATTTATACTGTGCGCCAAGTTCATTGATGAGGACACAAGATGAATACAAAACCTTCTTTATGGCTGATGGTTGTCATGTTGATGTTTCCGCAAATCGTGGAAACCATTTACAGCCCTGCTTTAGGTTCTATTGCCCAATCATTTTCGGTAAACGACGCCCAAGCAGCTCAAACGCTGTCCGTTTATTTTTTAGCTTTTGCTATTGGTGTTCTTGTTTGGGGAATACTGGCAGACAAATTTGGCAGACGCCCAACCATGATTATTGGCCTATTTATATACGGCTGCGCTTCTTTGGTGGCTATGCAAACTGAAAGCTTTAGCATCATCATGGTCGCACGCGCATTTAGCGCATTGGGAATCGCTGTTGGTTCAGTTGTGACACAGACCATGCTTCGCGATGCGTTCAGTGGCGAAGAGTTAGGCAAGGTCTTTAGCCTAATGGGAATGGGGATATCAATTAGCCCTGTGTTAGGAATGCTACTAGGTGGTCAGCTAACGTCTATTGGTGGTCATCATTGTGTGTTCTTGGCGCTATTTGTTATGGCGATAATGCTATTTTTGTACAACCTGATTAAGCTTCCTGAAACTCAAAAAGAAAGTCAGTCTCTACAACTAGGTAGCTTAAGTCTTCGAATGTTGAAAGATTCGCACATCTGGTTTTCGGCTTTATTGGTTGCGCTATACAACATTGCACTGTTCTCTTATTACCAGCTTGGCGCTTTTACTTTTGAAGCGTTAGGTTTTAGCTCTGCCCAATTTGGTTACAGTGGGGTTGTATTAGGGCTTGGGACGTTACTAGGCAGTTACTTAAACAAAACTCTACTTTCGAAACAAGTGTCGCAACGTTCTCTTTTATGGGTATCCGCTATGCTGTTAACTATTGGTGCTATCGGGGTTTATGCCATGCAGGGCTCTATTTGGTTTTTAGCACCAATGATGTTAGTGGTGATGTCTTTTGGTATTGCGATCCCAAATGTGCTGAGTGTCGCTTTGGTTGACTATAAACAACAATCGGGTAGTGCTGGTGCTCTATTTGGACTTCTGTATTACTTATTGATTGGTGGCGGATTAGCTCTAGTTGGCGAGGTTCAAAACTTAGGTATGGTGCTTATCGTATGTAGTGCAGCCACGGTATTGGTCACAACATCACGCAAGTAATAAGTTACTGATATTTAATTGCAAATCTTTCCCGCACTGTTACTAATTTAGCTAGAAAAAGAGCTTCTATCAGAAGCTCTTTGAGTTAGCGAGTTTTACTGGCTTGCTTTTTCAATTCAAAATCGAACTCGTCGGGAAATAACACAACGCCTTCTTCATTCTCATTGGGGAACACCACCACCGACAGTTCATCTTCTTCTAGGCCCGAAGTCCAACGGCTGTGCCATTTGTTCAAAGAGATCGCTTCCGCTTCACACGCTTGCCACTCGCCTGTTGCCCATGCCTTGGCAAACTCTTGGTTAGGCCACACAGGAACACAATCATCTTCTTCTGTGTTGAGCATGACACAACCGTGCTCATCTTTTAGTATCCAAACTTCACGGTTTGCAACAATGGCTTTAATGCAGTATTTAAAACGTTCTTCTTCATTATAGCGATTGATTGTTTCTATCTGTTCTGTGGTTAATGCGTCTGCCATAGCCCGGCTCCATGCGAAAGTTGGGGAATATAAAAACGCCTACAGTGTAGCACTGCAGGCGTTACATTTAGAATCTTAAACAATAAGATGATAAAAAGGATTAAGCCAATTCAGCTTGCAGCCAAGGCCAACCTTGTTTCTTACGGCTTAAGGTATTTTCCATCATCAACATGCCATCTTGTTCGTGTTTAGTCAGTTTTTCAGCCCATTCACCAGTATAAAGAAGACGGGTCTGCGCGGTGGTAATGTCGGTCAACATCACGGCGGCAAACGCAAGGCCTTCCTCTTCGCAGCGACGAACTAGGTCTGCTTGAATGGCGTCAATCATGCCATCGACTTGTTCAAGCGTTGCCAATTCCACTTGACCAACCACCACATCACGGCCGTTGAATGGATAAGCTTTCAAATCTTTCTCAACAAGTTGAGCGGCAGATAAACCTTCAATGTCTGTTTTCGCAATCAAAAGCGCTTTAATAAAGGCATCAAGGTCTTCAACCTCAGCAATTTCAGCCAGTGCCAGCACAGCTTCTTTATCTTTTGGTGTGCACGTTGGAGACGCAAAACCGACCGTGTCAGACAAAATCGCAGACATCATCAATATGGCTAAAGGACGTGTGATTGGTGCATTTTCCATCTTGAATAGGTTGAACAAGATAGTACAGGTACAACCGACTGGCCAAATCCACGCTTCTAGCGGATTCACTGTCATTACGTCACCTAGGCGATGATGGTCAACAATACCGAGAATTTCCGCTTGGTTGATGTCATCAGGTGCTTGCGCAAGATCGGTATAGTCCACAAGCCATACTTTTTCGCCCGCTACACTAGTGCGAAGTTCAGGTTGATCAACACCGGCTGTTGCAAGAATGTGTTGAGTTTCACGGTTAATTTCACCCTGACGAACAGGCGTTGCTTCTAGACCACGTGCTTTAAGTAATTCAGCAGCAACTAATGCACCACAAATGCTATCACTATCTGGGTTTTTATGACCGACAACGAAAATCATCTTTCTTCCTATTTTAATGCTATTTGATGGCCTATCGAAGGTGATAGGCGAGATTGCTCACAAAGGCCGATACTTTACCTGATTTTCAGAATTTGTCATGACTTGTGGTTAAGAAATTATGGCTAATTTAGCGCAGCATTCCGCTACCCCGAATCATTCAGTTAACCTGAGCACTCTTAACAAGAGCACTCTGTTAACAAGGGCACTCCACTAACAAGAGGTAATCACTGCTCGGCTGGTTAAGCCACTTGCCAAGGAGACTTCAAATACTTTGACTGGCTCTGGCGAAAGCTTATCTCCTGTCCAGTAGTCATACCAATCCACTGGCTGGCTCGCTGTTAAGGTATAGTCACACGCCTCACCTTGGTAATTGAATAAGCAGTGCAGATCATTGCGTTCTGTTAACTTTAAAAATAGGTGATTGAGAGCCAATGAAGTTGGCTTAGCCGCATCTTGGTTGTGTTTGCGCCTAATCATTAACTTATTTAGGCTCTGCTTAGCAAAAGAGGTCAATTCTGGGAGTGGATCACCTGAAAGCAACAAGCCACCACACGCAAGCAATACATTGCGATGAAATTCATAGCTGATGCGATCGGTCGATTGATTCGCAAGCGACGTCAGTGTTGCGCAATCAGGATCAATTTGCCATAACTTGCGGTGCTGCCAACTGCGATAAAAAGTCTCTTTAGCGATTTGTTCAAAGCGCTGTGGCGAACGCTCGACATCGTCCGAAACACGCATGGAATCTACTAAACCCAGTGATGGCCACATCGGCGCGTTACATCCAAGTAACCATGCCTCTCCCGCGCCTTCTGCGATCGCCTGCATCCCTAAACGGTACGCTTCAACACCCGTCACTCCCGACTGATAACGCCGTCCTTTAAGTGCTCCCCAATAGTTCGCATCCAACTTAAATAGCTCAACCCCCCACTCTTCTTTCATGGTTTTGATCACATGGGTTAAGTATTCCTGCACGTCAGGATGAGAGCCATCCAGCACATACCAAGGTGTACAGCGCCAGCCACCGTAGGTTACTTCTTCAGCTTTCAGTGGTTGTCTTTGAGCATTTTGTACAAACCAATCTGGATGTTGCTTAAACAATTGAGATTCAGCTTGTGCAATGAAGGGCGCGAGCCAAATTGCGGGTTTTTTGCCCGCTTGTTTGATCTCTTGGATCAGCGCTTTAACACCACGAGAAAACTTATCGGACGGCGTCAACCAATCGCCCATAAACGCCTGATAGCCATCATCCAGCAACACCCATTCTAGCCCCGAAAGTTCTCCTTGCATTGCCGCAAGGTTGGTTAGGATGTGCTGCTCATTAACATCGGCATAATAGGCATACCATGAACACCATCCAACGGGCGCAGGTTGTGCCACACCAGCACGCGGCGTATGGTGACAACTAATATATTGCGCATACTGTTGATACAAACCTGATAATGAATCACCTTGCAAAATAACGACGGATTCTAAACTGTTATTTGTCCAATCTTGTGGATGGGTCTGCTCGCCGTCAATGGAAGCGACTAAATAGGTGCCCGCCCTTTCTTCAAGAATTTCAAAATAGCCAGCAAAACGGTGGCAAGAGGTAAAACCAAACAGTTGGTATCCGGTGGATTGTTCAATCACCAGCGTGTTGTAATAACGTTGGCTGTCTTGCAGCGGGTATATCCGGTAGCTCAAGCTATTGTCAGGGCAACGCCCCACATCCACCGGATGATGCGGCGAACCTGCAGTTTGCGCTAGCATTTGAAAACCGTCACCAATCACTCGTGCGTCCGATTCAACGTCAAATAGAGTGCGAAACAGCGAGTAGTGATCGGAAATGGGCGAGTTATGTATTCCTGAATAGGAAAAACTGATCTCATCGCCTTGCAATTGGGCAATCAAATCCGGTTGAAGTAACTCAACTTCTCGATGACATGGCAGAGTGATCGTTGTCATAACACCTCAGTACAAAGTACAAATTGTTGTTCTGGCAGTGTCTAATGAATTCGCGTTGCATGTAAGTTGTTTTGATCACGTTTTCTCTTTGACGTGGCTCCGTATGCTGTTTTATTCAACAATGAGAACGCCCAAGGTACAAGTTTGGATGTGACAAGTAAAACGCCAGCATGTTTGCTGGCGTTTCGTTGAGCTAATGACGGAATTACGCCACTTCGATTGGTCCACCGAATGACGTCACTGGTGGTACTTTACCAGTAAATTTCTCGAAATCGACAATGCAAGTATTGGCTGAAGTGGCTTGCGCCAGCTCAGATGAGCCGACATCGAGTGTGAGTGTATTTGGATCGCCATAGGTGCAAATAGCTCCCTCTTTTTCATTCAACGGGCCATACCACGCCCCCTCTTCGATGCGGATCACGCCGCGCGGGTAGCCATCGCTTAAAACGGCACCAGCTAATAGCTGGCCGCGATCATTAAATACGCGAACTAAATCCCCAGCTTTAATGCCTTTTTGTTTCGCATCGATTGGGTTGATATACACGGGCTCACGGCCATTGACAGCATAGGTCGCGCGATACTCTTCTGACTCACACATTTGTGAGTGCAAACGCTTATCTGGGTGACAAGATTGTAACCAATATGGATGCTTATCTGAACCTGGCCCACCGTGCGAACGCTCGGTTTTTTCAAACCACATCGGGTGATCTTGGCAATGTTCATAGCCATAACGCCCAATCTTACGTGACGTAATCTCGATAAAACCAGACGGTGTACCCAATGCGTTTATCTCAGGGTCTTTACGGAAATCGGCGTGGCGAACCCAAGGTTGGCCTTCACCAAAATCCAGTACGCTCTGCTGCCAAAACTGTTCAAATTCTGGTAAATCAAACTTACCCGCGTTGGCTTTTTTACACTCGTCATAGAGCGAACGGACCCACTCCATCTCATCCATGCCGCGTGTGAACTCTTCATGGCGGCCAAAGCGACGCGTCAATTCAGTAAAAATCTCAAAGTCAGTACGCGATTGGAACAAAGGATCAACCAAGCGGTGCATGGCAATCAAACCCTTGCCCGAATAAGAACCGTATACATCGATATCATTGCGCTCAAACTGAGTACAAGCAGGAAGAACGATGTCGGAGAAACGGCAAGTCGCCGTCCAAGCAAAATCGATCGTGACGACGGTTTGAAGCTTGCGGAACGCCTTCTTCATTCGGTTACGATCTTGGTGATGATGCCACGGGTTGTTGCCTGAAATAACCATCATTTTGTAATCAGGTAATTTTACGCTCGAACCGTTGTAGCGGATCTCTTTACCCGGCTCTAGCAAACAATCGACCCAACGGGCAACAGGAATCGTTTTACTGTAGCCGTTGTAGTTTTCGTTGTCCCATTTCGGTTTTGAACCCGTATCTAGGTTACGTGGAAAACCGCCGGGCGAGGCAAAACCGGTTGATGGGACCCCAATGCCAGAATAGTGATGCCCGTAGGAGATCCCCCCGCCTGGCAGGCCAATTTGACCAACCATCGCAGCCACAACCGCACCAGCCCAGTAAGGCTGTTCGCCATGCTCTTGACGCTGAATACACCAACCAAACAGTAACTGAGTTCGACCATTAACGAGCATACGTGCAAATTCGCGGATCTCATCGGCTGTTACGCCACAAATCTCGGCGGCCCATTCTGGCGACTTAACAATCTTATCTTTCGTTTCGCCTTGAACGTACTGAATAAAAGGTTCAAATCCTAAGCAATAGGTTTTGATGAACGCCTTGTCATACAGATCTTCGTTATACAACACATGCGCCACCGCCAACATAAACGCCACATCGGTCTGTGGGTTAATGTACCAATGGTCACTGTTTAAGAAGCGCTGGGTTTTATTCTTGACTGGATCAACCGAAATAACGTTGATCTCTCCTTTCGCCACTTTTTCTTTCAACTGATCAAGATAAGGAAAGGATTGGTGCGTTTCACAGTTCCAGCCAACTTGCAGGTTTTTTACCGGGTCGGTCGCCCACAAAACAATGTTGTCTGAATGCTCAAGAATTTCCGACCAAGAGGTTCCTTGGGCATACACTTCTGTCGAACCTAACACGTAAGGAAGAATGGTTTGGCCTGCACCTGTTGAGTAATCACCCACTTTAGTGATGAAGTTACCGTGCATACCTACAGCGCGTTGCATCATCGCTGTACAGTTGTGAAATGACCCCGTTTGGTTCCAACCCGTTTGTCCTGCATGCAGCGCCCAAGGGCCGTACTCTTTTTGTACACGCTCAAGTTCACGATAAAACAGATCCAACGCTTCATCCCAAGTGACGCGGATAAAACGGTTGTTGCCACGTGTTTCGCCGCTGTATTTATGTTTTTTGAGCCAATCAAGGCGAACCATTGGGTAACGCACTCGTGATGGGCTATAGATAATGCCTTTGATTCCGTTGAGCATATCAGTGGGGTGCGTGTCTGACTCTAGCGGCTTGACCGATTGTACTTTTCCGCCATACACATGTGCGCGAAATGCACCCCAATGAGAGCCTGATACTTTCCAACTGCCTGTTGTTTCTGCCGCGTTAGCCGATGTCGAGACCAATAAACTTGGCCCAATAACCGACGCCGCACTGGTGGTTGCTACACCTTTAAGAAAACTTCTTCGTGTAATCGCCATATTTAAAACTCCGTTTGACGTGGATTAATGGTGACCTTCAGCAAAATCTGAAGAGTGTTTTTGTAGATACTTCAAGACTAACGCTTCGCTGTCTGTGTCGAAGTTGACGAATGCCATCATGCCGTTAAACATGCCCGGCCAAGTATTCGCATCAAAATGCGCTTCATCCGGTTGGCTATGACAGACAGAGCAGTTCGTTTTATAGGCCTCACCCGCTTTTTCCCAAATTGGATCCACGCTATCGAGCATGGCTTGTTTTTTCATCCACACTTTCGCGTTTACTTTTTCCCAAGGTAGACCGGTGAGATCATCGACACGCTTTTCACCAACAGTGACGATTGCATCATTTTGTGCCGCTTCTTTCATCAAGGAGCCCACAGCGATGTTCATACCAAAATCTTCTTGGATCACACGACCAAAGCCTTTTGCTTTACGCCAACCATCAATTTCGATTTGAATCATCTCGCCTTTCTCATCCAATACCGTGACTGCCGATGCTGGGTTCAGAAGGCCTGCTTCCACTTGAGCTTGCGCATCTTCATAAATAGGTAAGAAGCGAACGCTCACCACTTGCTTGCCGACCGAGTAATCGGTTTTAGATGCCAACTGCTCTAGCTCGCCAATCAGTCCACCTGAGCTATCCATATTTTTAGGCAGGTTGTGGGCGATCCCTTTATGGCAATCTAGGCAACTTTGATCTTTTTCCGCTGCTTGTTTCATCTGAATACGCGCGGTTGCCGACATCTGTTCGAAATCCATCGAATCGTAATTGTGGCAATTTTTACATTCCAATGAGTTGTTGGCTGAAAAGCGCTCCCACTCATGCTTGGCCAATTCAATACGGCGCTCTTCGAATTTTTCAGGGGTACCTAAATCACCAAAAACTTGCGCAAATACCTCCTTAGAGGCTTGCATCTTACGCGCAATTTTAGCGGTCCATTCGTGTGGTACGTGGCAGTCTGGGCAAGTGGCACGTACGCCTGAATGGTTTTTCCAGTGCACGGTTTCTTGCAGCTCAACATAAACGTTGTCGCGCATTGTGTGGCAGCTGATACAGAATGCTTCTGTGTTGGTGGCTTCCAGTGCAGTATTAAAACCGCCCCAGAAAATTACACCGGCGATAAAACCGCCCATCGTGAGCACACCAAGGCTGATGTGCACGGCTGGACGAGTCATAGTGCGCCAAATTTTGACTAACAATGATTTCATGATTCGCTCTCTTAAATTTTCGATCAAAAGGATTACGGGTGAACAGTGGAATTAACCGTGCGCACCAGGAGGACCAAAGAGGAACACTTGCAGCATCCAAACAATGAATCCATAACCGCCGACAAAGGCGATACTTAAGATCGGAAAGAGAACCACTGTGATTAAGAGGAAAGACTTCCACTCAAGCGAACGTTTCTCATTACTCTCTATTTTATTAACATCACTCATACATTTGCCTGTTTTGTATTTCAGTCATTTTGAGCAGCTCGACGACAGAGCTCAGCTTATTACTATTTCTGATACGAAATGTTAGACCATACTCTTTGTAGGGTTCAATCGATTCCTACCTTATATAGCAAGGAATCCACTACTTTTTTGAGCTCGCACGGAGTTGTGTTTGATTAAGAATTTATGTATAGAAATGTGAGTAGTTGTGTCAATTTAATTTCTTTTCATAAACGTTAAACAAGAAACAAAAAAGAAACAAAATGAATTGCAAGATAGGATTGAGGTGCGAATTTCTTCCCGCAAAACGCTCAAATGGCAACCGAAGTGTAAGGCTATTGTTAATAAAATGAGGAATGGTTAGATGTCGATCACCGCTCAGGAATCGGTGTTATATTCGCCCCACTTCAGTGCATAATGCACTGCCCACTGCTGGGTTTTTGTGCACTTCTTGATAGAATTCATCTTACACACTGGCTTTAAAACAGCTTATCCACAGAAAATGTGGATAAGCTGTTTTAAAGGTATAAATAGTGAACAAACACTAGCAGAAGCAGTCAATCACCACCTAAGGCGATGGTTTAGAAATGACAACAAAAAGCGGCCCTTAAAGCCGCTTCTAAAATCATCTATTCAATAAGGAGTTATTCGTGAGATCCATCTCGAAGGTAAATTAACCAGTACCAAATGCCAACAAAAACACCCCCACCGATGATATTGCCAATCGTCACGGGTAATAGGTTATTGATCAAAAAACCCATTAAGTTAAGGTCTGCGTAGTCGGCAATATTGGCACCCGTCATCTGCCAAAACTCAGCGGGTGCAAAATATTTGATACCAATTGCCATCGGAACTTGGAACATATTAGCGATGCAGTGCTCAAAACCCGCGGCGACAAACATGGCGACAGGTAAAATCATCACCATAATTTTGTCAGTCAAGGTACGACCACTGAAAGTCATCCAGACCGCCACACACACCAACACATTACACATAATGCCAAGCGCTACTGCCTGCATAAATTCGTGGTGCAACTTATGCTGAGAAATGGCCATCGCATTGAGGCCAACTTGTCCACCATCAAACATATATTGTTTGGAAACGAGCATACAGGCGACAAGCATCAGCGCACCAGCAAGGTTGCCAAAATAGACGATGACCCAGTTTTTAATCAGCATGCTCCAAGAAATTTTGCCACTCGCACGTGCAACCAAAGTCAGCACTGAACTAGTGAATAACTCACCACCGGTGACCACCACCAGAATAAGACCTAAGCTAAACGCAAAGCCGCCGATAAAACGGCTCAGACCCCAAGCCATATCGCCCGTGCCTGTCGTCACTGTAGTGTAAAAAACGAAAGCAATACCGATATGAATGCCAGCAGAAATGGCAAGAAGGAAAGACTTCATCGGATCTTTCGTCGCTTTTCCAACGCCAGTTTCTGCGGCGCGCTCTGCCATTTGCGGTGGCAATAGGGAATCAAATTGGTTTAAGTTCATGGCAAGTAACATTTTGAAACAAGTTATATAAGGCGCGGATAATCGCTCCATTCCTATGACAATTCAAGAGCTATTTTCCATGTTTACAAAAAATGTGTTTAGCGTGATGAAAATCATAAAAATTTATTGATAGCCCATATCCAGCGTCTATGGATAGCCACTCTCTTGCAAGCCAATGATGAATATAACTGTGTGAAATATCCCCAATTTGGTTGCAGATAACATTTCTTACAACAACTGATTGCAGCCAACAGCGCCGCCATCTATGGTGACAAAAAATCATTCACTATATAGGTGTCGAGATGAAATTTACTCAACAAAATATCGCCGAGCTCAATCTACTCCTCCAATTTGATTTAAGCAGCGCTGCGACTGGCATTAAAGTCCGCAATGATGCGTCTGACGACATGCAATCCGCCGTTCAACGTCTTTACGAAAAAGGTCTATGTACATTACCTGATGGTGGCTATTTGACGGATGAAGGCATCGAAGTGGCCGAGCATGCAGAGCGCGTGCTGCGCGTTTTGAACTCTTAATCTAGCCTGCAAAGGCAGCCGAGACTCTGCTGGCTGCCTTGCCCCTTTAAAAAACCGCCCTTCTTTATTTGGCCATTCGCTCAATCCAACGTTGATAGGGCTGAATTCGATCATATCCCCAGTTAAACAGTGTGGTGTAGATAAAGAAAAAGGTCAGAAACCCAGCTTCCAAAATCAATGCATCCCACATCGATACGTCTAAAACCCAAGCGATCACCGGAATAGAAATAAAGACGAGCCCACCTTCAAAACCGGTCGCGTGTAACAAACGTAAGCTAACCGTACGCGCTAATCGGTTGGTACCAAACACTCGGTCGAACAAAACGTTGTATAGATAGTTCCACGCTACGGCAAATAGGCTCAAACCAATACCTATCATGGCTAAATCCCCCGTTCCCTGCCCTGTCACCAATGCGGAGATTGGAATAATTAACGCTAATGCGGTCACTTCAAACGTTATTGCATGGAAAAGGCGCTCTTTCATCGACAGCTCTCTCATTGACATCATTTTTCTCCTCTTTATTCTTCGTCTGAGGTGTTGAATGGACTCATTTTCATCTATATTGAAGATACTAAAAAGTTAGATAGTATCGGTAAATGAGATATGTTGAGTATTGATCAGTTGCAAGCCTTCACCGCAACCGTTGAGAGTGGCTCTTTCTCCGGCGCGGCAAGACAGTTGGGCAAAGTTCAATCGGCCGTTAGCCAACACATCATCAATTTAGAAATTGATTGCGGTGTAGAACTGTTTGATCGCTCCGGCCGTTATCCACGATTAACCGCGCAAGGCGAACGACTTCTACCGTATGCGCAAGCGACGTTGCAGCAACATCAACGCTTAGCGCAACAAGCACAACTGCTTGCTTCATCACCCAATCAACAGCTTTCGCTCGCGATGGATGAAGGGATCCCGTTACAAGGGTTAACCCATTTATTCAAACAGTTAGCCACACAGTTTCCACACATTGAAATTGAATGTTTAAGTGCATCAAGTACCGATGTGATTGAGATGGTGGAACAAGGTCGCGCTAGCTGTGGGATCATCTTCAGTGAATTGGCCTTACCGAATAACCTTGATTTTGAAAATGTCGGTTCAATCCGTTTTGATGTTTATGTGGCCGCAGAGCATGAATTGGCTCAGCATCAAGCGCCCCATATCGATATGCTAAGATTGCATCGCCAACTCGTTATCCGCTCACGCAGCCATAAAACCAGCAGTTTCCATCAAGCCTTTAGCCCCGAGATATGGTACGCCGATAACTACTATCTATTATTAGAGATGGCGTTAAGCGGTTTAGGATGGTGTTTGCTGCCAAGCTATTTAGCCGAAAGTGAACAAGCGATGGGGAAATTAGTGCGTGTCCCTGTTGAGTTTGAACAGCTGGCTTGGTATACCAACATTGATGTCATTCAGCATCAGCGCATGAGCGCCGATCCTATCCATAAAATGGTCAGGCAGTTGTTGCGCCAGCTTAGTCCACTCACCGATGCCTGATCGGCATACAATCAATACAGGATGTACATTTTATGAGCACCATTACCCTCATTGGCGCAGGTTGGCTAGGCCTTCCTCTAGCGCAAGCTCTTACCGAAAACCACCAAGTCTACGCCAGCCGCACCCAAACGGCAGGAATGCTTGAGTTAACGCAACATGGCATCACAGGCTTTGTATGCGATCTTTCTCTGCGCGACCAAAGCTTATCGCAGCACTTTATTGCTCAAAAAAGTGAAATTGTGATAGGCAGCTTTCCACCCGGTTTTCGCAAGGGAAGAGGGCAAGAGTATGCGCAGCAGTGGCAGCATTTAGTCGCACAAGCAAAGCTGGCTAATGTGCGTAAAATCGTCATGGTCAGCTCAACCAGCGTCTATCCTGACATTGCACAACCCATGAGTGAACAGGATGCCTCCTTGTCACTGGCGCAAAATGACTCAAACTTCAGTGAAGGAGCACGAATCATGTTGCAAGCCGAGCAACACGTTATCGATTCAGGGCTGGATTATGTCATTGTACGCTGTAGTGGCTTGATCGGACCAAAGCGTCATCCCTCACGATTTGCAGCGCGTTTGGCGCAAGTCAGCCGGCTTGCACCAGCTAATATGTTGCATCAAAAAGACGCCATTGGTGCACTGATTTTTGCCAGCGAAAAACTCTCCAACCAGGTCGTTAACGCCACCACACCACAAACCGTGAGTAAAGCTGAGTTTTATCAAGCCGCGTTGGCGGCCGCCGAGCTAGACTCACCATTGCCGCCAATTGTCGATATTGCAGACAAGCGTATCTTAAGCGACAAGCTGAGCCAATTGGGCTATCAATTTCATTATTCACACACGTTAGAGGCACTGGCACTGAATGAGTAAACATCTCTACCAACACATTGAAACCTTGTGGCAGTACATGCAGATGAAGCATGAGCTCGTCGCGGCCGATATCATTATGGTGTTTTGCAGCAATGATTTGCGCGTGGCTGAGTATGCTGCACATTTGTACCAACAAAATTTGGCCCCCTACCTTCTTTTCTCTGGCGGACAAGGGCGTTTTACTGAGGGTAAATTTGCTAAAAGCGAAGCAGAAACCTTTGCTGACATAGCCAAAGATTGTGGCGTCCCAACCCACGCGATTTTACTGGAAAAAAAGGCGACTCACTCTGGAGAAAATGTACGATTTAGTCACCATCTATTGGCAGAAAAATCGATCACTGCGCAACGTATTATTGTGGTTCAAAAACCCTTCATGGAACGTCGTGCCTACGCCACATTTGTTAAGCAGTGGCCCGCCCCATTTGAGTCATTGATGGTGACCTCTGGCGAAGAGACATTTTTCGATTATCTTGATGAGGATTTCACCGTTGATGTTGTACTGAGTGCGCTATTAGACGATTTTGTGCGAGTCCGCGACTACCCAGCACAAGGATTTCAGATTGAGCAACCGATCCCAGACGATGTGACACTTGCTTACCAAGTTCTGAGTCAATTTGAGTGGTAACACAAGTTGTGGGGCATACAAAATAGATAGGGAGGCTAAACCTCCCTATCGAATAATTTGTTCAAGGCGCAGAAGTAATGAATTTACTTACCCAAGGCTTCTTTATAGTGCTGACGACATACCGACACGTATTTATCGTTACCACCAATAGAGACTTGATCACCTTCGGCAATCGCCACTCCATGTTCATCGGTGCGAATGACCATGTTCGCTTTACGGCCACAATGACAAATTGTTTTCAATTCCACCAGCTTATCGGCCCAAGAAAGTAGATATTTACTCCCTTCAAATAGCTCACCTAAGAAATCGGTACGCAAGCCATAGCACAGTACCGGAATGCCGATTTTATCGACCACTTCAGTCAATTGATAGACTTGCTCTTTGGTTAAGAATTGGCACTCATCAACCAAAATGCAGTGACGCTTTTGTTGCTCGTGCAGTGCGTTGATCTCATCATACAAATTCGTTTCAGCGGTAAAAAGCTGGGCGTCTGATTCCAATCCTATTCTTGAACTTACTTTACCAACACCATAACGGTCGTCGATGGCGGCGGTATAGATCACGGGCGTCATACCACGCTCTTGATAGTTGAAAGAAGATTGTAGAAGAGTGGTTGATTTACCTGCATTCATCGCAGAGTAATAGAAATACATTTGAGCCAAAAGAGAGATTCCTGTCACTAAGTCAATTGGCGAGAGAACAAGGTTCACTCAAATAAAAAAGGATAACCCTACGCGGGGGCAAAAAAGAGGGTGACTTTCGCCACCCTGCTACCGTTGCGTTTATTGCGCTTTTTCTTTTGCGACCGTCACCGCAATCGCCAACTCTTCGAGCGACGCTGGGTTAGCCAGACTCGGTGCATCCGTTAGCAAACAAGCGGCTGCGGTTGTTTTAGGGAAGGCAATCACATCGCGAATATTTTCCGTACCACACAACAGCATCACCAAACGGTCAAGACCAAATGCAAGACCTGCGTGTGGTGGCGTACCAAATTTCAGCGCATCCAATAGGAAGCCAAATTTCAGTTGTTGCTCTTGCGCATCGATACCTAAAATATCAAACACCACAGATTGCATTTCAGCATTGTGAATACGCACCGAGCCACCGCCCACTTCATAGCCGTTTAATACCATGTCGTAAGCATTTGAATTTGCAACCGCGGGGTTGGCTTGCAGCTCTTGCGCGGTTAAGTTAAGTGGCGCGGTAAATGGGTGATGCATAGCATGCAAGTTACCTTCGTCATCTTCCTCAAACATCGGGAAATCAACAACCCATAGTGGAGCCCATGAATTTTCATTGGTGATCGCCAGATCTTTACCCAATTTCAAACGCAGCGCACCCAAGGCTTCAGTCACCACTTTTATTTTATCGGCACCAAACAAAATGATGTCGCCAGACTCAGCGTGAGTGCGTTCTAAAATACCTTCCACAATGTCAGCCGAAAGGAATTTCGCGACCGGAGATTGAACACCCTCTAAGCCAGCAGCGCGGTCATTGACTTTCATCCACGCCAAACCTTTCGCGCCATAAATACCAACAAACTCAGCGTAGCTATCAATTTGTTTACGAGTTAATGCCGCGCCACCCGGTACACGAATAACCGCAACGCGTCCTTTAGCATCATTAGCTGGGCCAGAGAAAACATTGAAATCCACATCTTTCACAAGGTCTGCAACATCAACCAATTCCAGTGGGTTACGCAGATCCGGCTTGTCACTACCATAGCGACGCATCGCTTCGCTGTATGGCATCACAGGGAAATCGCCTAGATCAACGTTTAGTAGTTCTAGCCACATGTTGCGAACCATTTTTTCGGTCACTTCACGCACTTGATCTGCCGTCATAAATGACGTTTCAATATCGATTTGAGTAAATTCTGGTTGACGGTCAGCACGTAAATCTTCATCACGGAAACATTTTACGATTTGGTAGTAACGGTCAAAACCTGACATCATCAGCAACTGTTTAAACAGTTGTGGCGATTGAGGAAGTGCATAGAAACTGCCTTTGTGCACACGACTTGGTACTAAATAATCACGCGCACCTTCTGGCGTTGCTTTCGTCAAAACTGGCGTTTCAATATCGAGGAAACCGTGTTCATCAAGGAAGCGGCGTACAAAGCTAGACGCCTTAGCGCGCAGCTTAATACGATCACTCATTTCTGGACGGCGTAGATCTAAGTAACGATATTTTAGACGTTGCTCTTCTGAGTTCTTTTGGTTGAAATCCAGTGGTAAAACATCACTGCGGTTGATAATCGAGATCCCACTCGCGAGAATTTCCACTTCGCCAGTCGCCATCTCTTTATTGATTTGACTTTCTGGACGCGCGCGTACTTCACCAGTTAGCTTAATGCAGAATTCATTACGCAGTTGGTTAGCTACTGCAAATACATCCGCCATATCTGGATCAACCACCACCTGAACGATGCCTTCACGATCTCGCATATCAATAAAGATAAGACCGCCTAAATCACGACGGCGATTAACCCAGCCGCACAACTCCACAGTTTGTCCTGCGAGGGACTTGTTCAGGTGACCACAATAATGGCTACGCATAATGAATTTCCCAATCTCTAATTAGTTATCAATTCTAAGCCGCTCAGCGTCATTATCTGAGCAGCGCAAAGTTCCATTTATACGCTGAAAGATGTGCAAAATCGACCTTCCAGAATACAATTTGTTGTGTTTTATCAAGGGTTGCTGCTTTTTAAATCAATAATCAACCAAAATAGCAACACCGCTGAGAAATTGCGGCTGATTATAGCGTTAAAATACCAAAATCATCAAAACTCTCGTAGAGTATTTATTTTTAGTAATGGATAAAAGGTCAGTATGATGAATTTACCACTGCGACTCGGCCTTACCATGTGGTCACATGCAGGCTGGCAAAGTACGTTTTACGGCGCGGGAACGCCTGCTGCGCAGCGTCTTGAAAAGTATGCGAGGGTTTTTCATACCGTAGAAGGCAACACTACTTTCTATGCGTCACCTTCCATGAACACAGTGCAGAACTGGCGCGCCGCCACTCATGCTGATTTTCGGTTTACGTTCAAACTGCCCAAAGCTATTACCCACGAACATAAGCTCACTGGCTGCCAAGATCAGTTAAAAGATTTTATGATGCTGATGGAGCCTCTACACTCTCGTGTTGGATTATGGACCATCCAACTGCCAGCTACTTTTGGCCCACAGCACTTAGAGCAGTTGAAAAAATTCTGCGCCTATTTTCCCGCGGGTTTTCCACTGAGTGTTGAAGTGCGGCACCTTGAGTTTTTTGCTAAGGGAGAAGCTGAAAAAGCGCTCAATCAATGGTTAGTTGAATCGTCGATTGATCGAATCATTATGGATAGTCGTCCTATCTTTTCGGCCAAACCGACGACCGACGTCATCATTGATGCACAGAAAAAGAAACCTAAAGTCCCTGTTCACGCCATTGCCACGGCACAAACGCCGATGATCCGTTTTATCGGCCACCCAGAGTTAGAGGCCAATTACCCCTTTTTTGAAGCGTGGATGACCAAACTGCCACATTGGATCGAACAAGGAAAACAACCTTATCTTATGGTCCACACGCCAGACAATATTGAAGCCCCATTATTAGCCGCCGAGCTATACCAACAGCTGCAACAACGACTCACATTACCTACATTGACAACATTTCCAGCCCAAGATGACCAACACCAAATCACCCTATTTTGATGATCGCGTGCGAGGTTAATGACACGCGCACACTTTTCTCTTAGAATGTGCGCCTTTTTTAAGGTAGTGCAGCCGTCAGCACTGCTTGTTGCGCGCCGCCATGAGGTACACCATGAGCCATCATAAAGACATCATCTTTTCTGCCCCAATCGATAAGATTGGTGATTTCACCTTTGATGAACGAGTTGCTGAAGTCTTCCCTGATATGATTCAGCGCTCTGTGCCGGGGTACAGCAATATTATTTCGGCAATCGGCATGTTAGCTGAACGCTTTGTTAAGCCACACTCTACCATTTACGATTTGGGTTGCTCTTTAGGCGCGGCTACGCTTTCGATGCGTCGTCATATTCGCCAAGAAGGTTGTAAAATTGTAGCGGTTGATAATTCACCTGCCATGGTGGAGCGTTGTAAGCTGCACATTAACGCCTATCGTTCGGATACGCCTGTCGAGGTGATTGAGGCCGACATTCGTGAGATTGAAATTCGTGATGCCTCAGTGGTAGTGCTCAATTTTACGCTGCAATTTCTATCGCCAGAAGATAGGCTCGCACTGCTTGAAAAAATCTACGTGGGTCTTCGCCCCGGTGGCATACTGATTTTATCTGAAAAGTACATTTTTGAAGATGAAACGGCGCATGATCTGCTAATTGACCTTCATCATGATTTCAAGCGAGCCAATGGTTACAGCGAATTAGAAATCAGTCAAAAACGCAGTGCGATTGAAAATGTGATGCGCCCAGACTCCATCACAACACATAAAGCTCGCTTTAAACACATTGGCTTTTCAAGTTATGAAGTGTGGTTCCAGTGTTTCAACTTTGGCTCGATGTTCGCTATTAAATAATAGTTCGCTATCAAATAATAGAATGACATTTTAGCTCTTTTCCCTAGAAGGGCCAAAACCTGACCAGCCATTTATCTAGGATCTTTTTACCTAATCTAGGAATACGCTTTGCATGTTTAACTTTGCCAATTTTTATCAACTGATCGCTCAAGATACCCGTCTTCAACCTTGGCTAAACGTTTTGCCACAGCAGTTGACGGACTGGCAAAATGCAGAGCATGGCGACTTTGACCGCTGGGTTCGTGCGTTAAATAAAATCCCCTCGGGTACACCTGAGCTGATCGAGCTCAAACAGTCAGTCACTCTCTCAAATAGTACACCGCTGACGTTAGGCGAACAGAAGAAATTAGAAAGTTTGCTTAAAACTTTTCATCCTTGGCGCAAAGGCCCTTATCACTTACATGGTATCCATATCGACACTGAGTGGCGATCCGATTGGAAATGGGACCGCGTATTGCCCCACATTTCACCGCTGAAAGACCGTTCCGTGCTGGATGTCGGCTGTGGTAATGGTTATCACATGTGGCGTATGCTTGGCGAAGGTGCTCGCCTGTGTGTGGGTATCGACCCTTCGCACCTGTTTTTAGTGCAGTTTGAAGCGGTGCGTAAACTATTGGGTGATGACCAACGTGCTCATCTTCTGCCACTAGGCATTGAACAGTTACCCGAATTGAACGCCTTTGATACCGTATTTAGCATGGGTGTCCTATACCATCGCCGCTCACCGCTAGATCATCTGATCCAATTGAAAAATCAGTTGGTCACAGGGGGCGAATTGATTCTTGAGACGCTGGTGATTGAAGGCGATGAAAATGCGGTGTTGGTCCCTGTCGACCGCTACGCACAAATGCGTAACGTCTATTTTTTCCCTTCCGCCAAAGCGCTCAAAGTGTGGCTTGAGAAATGTGGTTTTGGTGACGTGCGTATCGTTGATGAAAGCGTCACCTCTGTTGATGAACAACGAACAACTCAATGGATGACGCACAACTCATTGCCCGACTATCTTGACCCAAACGACCCAAGCAAAACCGTAGAAGGGTATCCCGCACCACGACGCGCTATTTTGGTAGCAAAAAAACTATAATTGACACAGTTTTAACGCTTGGCTATGCGTATAATACTACCCTTGTCAAAGGATGCCGTACGCATCCTTTTTTATCAGCTAAATTTTGTTAGCTAAACTTCGGTTTATCCGTATTCATTACAAACACATAAGGTCGCAAATGTTTAAGTCTGTAGCCCCCGTCATTGCCATTGCCTTACTGTCAGGTTGCACTCTAACCAATGGTGAACAATACCACCAAGCTACCCTCGCAGCGATTCAAACTGCCGAATCAAACCTCAGCAACACAATGACCAACCTTGAGCTTCAGCTAAGTAACCAGAATGATTACATTGAAAGCCTTGAAAACCAAATATCAAAGCTCGATCAAAAACTGACCAAACTTAAGCAGACCACGACCAATAACCAACAAAAACGTGTAGAAGCAACCAGTAATGATGATGTGATAATTCCAGTCGCTACAACCTCTATTCAAAAATCACGCTATGACGTCATTTTAGGTGAAGTCGAAAAAGTCACGATTGATTCGATCAAACAAACCTTTGATGCTCGAGTTGATACAGGGGCCGCCACCTCTTCACTCAATGCGATTGATATTGAAGAGTTTGAACGTAATGGGAAAAACTGGGTGCGCTTTCATCTTTCCGATGGAGATAGAGCAACAGACGAAAGTAACTGGATTGAATCACCCATTATTCGCTACGTTAAAATTCGCCAATCGACCAATGAAGAAATGGAACGCAGAGCCGTTGTTGAGCTGTGGGTAAAATTAGGCAGTATTCACGAAAAAGCACAGTTCACCTTAGCTGATCGCTCTCAAATGAGCCATGCTATTCTTCTAGGCCGCGAGTTTATTCGTGATATCGCGTTAGTCGATGTCAGTCGCAAGTACATCCAAACCGAAACTAAATAGTAGCAAGGACATTTATGACGTCACGAGTTCCATTTTATCTATCCGTTTTATTGCTGATAGTGGCAGGAATTACACTGAGTGTAGTTCGCCACCAAACTTACGGGGTGCCATGGACACCTGGAGAAACTCGCCAAATTTGGGATATTGAAGCACGCGTCGAATTCAATGCGTTAGGTAAAGAAGCCAAAGTCTCTTTAGCCGCACCTCATACTCAAGATGGATATACTTTGATCAATGAATCGTCATCATCACCAGGTTATGGCGTAGCTTACGTTACCACTGATACGGGCAAACGTGTTGAGTGGTCAATCCGCAAAGCAACTGGCCCACAAACTATTTACTACAAAAGCCAATTTTTAGTCGATCCTCAAGCGAAAGCGGCCCCTATCCCCCCCATCGGTGATGTGGTCAAGCCAACCTTTGACGGCCCAGAAGAAGCAGCGGCTATCGCATTAATTGAACGAGCGAATCAACGCTCGGCGGATAACATCACTTTTACCCGCGAACTGATTAAAAATCTCAATGACGCCGATAGCCAAAACGCCTCTTTGCTGCTTAATAAAATGAGCAAAGTGGACGCCACACAAAAACTGCTGTCATACTCTCAAATTCCCAATAAAGTCGTTGGTGTTATTCAGCTCGAAGATGGTCGCCGCCGTCAAACGATTCAACACATGAACGAAATATGGAATGGCGATCAGTGGGTACTTTTTAACCCTGAAACAGGTACGCAGCCCAACCACCCTAACCTACTGGTTTGGGATGAATCCAACGTTTCACTGCTGGATGTCACGGGTGGGCAAAACAGCCAAGTTCACTTCACTATGCTGTCTCAAGATGTTTCACCTCAAACGGCAACCAATAATAAAATTGAGGCCGACAAACTCTTAAACTTCTCTATTCACAGTTTGCCGCTTGAAGAGCAAGCGATGTTCAAGACCATCATGTTGATTCCTATCGGCGCATTAATTGTGGTGTTCTTGCGGGTGATTATTGGGCTAAAGACCTCAGGTACTTTCATGCCGGTACTGATCGCCGTGGCGTTTGTTCAAACTCAATTACTGACAGGTATCGTGGGCTTTCTGCTTATCGTCGGTACGGGTTTGATCATTCGTAGCTATTTATCGAAATTGAACCTGCTACTGGTAGCACGGATATCGGCGGTCATCATTGCGGTAATACTCATCATCTCTGTCTTTACCGTCGTTGCCTTTAAGATCGGGCTGACCGAAGGGTTATCCATTACCTTCTTCCCGATGATCATTCTCTCTTGGACCATCGAACGTATGTCGATTCTATGGGAAGAAGAAGGAGCAAAAGAGGTGATTTTACAAGGTGGCGGCTCGCTCTTTACTTCCATCTTAATCTACTTAGCAATGACTAACTCTTATGTCCAACACCTAACCTTTAATTTTATTGGCTTACAACTGATCGTATTAGCTGCCATTCTGCTATTGGGAACCTATACTGGATACCGTTTAACTGAACTTCGCCGTTTTAAACCGTTAGCCGAGGAGTAAAGATGTTTTCATTATCCGAATACACTTCTCCATTTAAGCTACGCCGTAAAGGCATTATGGGCATGAACAAGCGCAACCATAGCTACATTGGTCGCTATAACGATCGCTCAAAATACCCATTGGTTGATGATAAGTTACAAACCAAATTGATTGCGCAGCGTGCGGGTTGTACTGTGCCAAAACTGATTGGTGTGATCAGTAATCAAGCGGATGTGAAGTCGATCCATGCCATGGTTAAAGAGTGGCCGGGCTTTGTGATAAAACCTGCACGCGGAAGCGGTGGTAAAGGAATTTTAGTGATTATGTCGCACAAGGATGGTGTGTACACTAAACCTTCTGGTGCGACCATCAACCAGCAAGATGTTGAGCGCCACATCAGTAATGCCTTGGCCGGACTATTTTCACTAGGCGGTAAAAATGATGTTGCTGTGGTTGAAAACCTAATTAAGTTTGACGATTGTTTCGAAGGCTTTAGCTATGAAGGTGTGCCTGATGTACGCATTATTGTCTTCAAAGGTTACCCCGTCATGGCGATGATGCGCCTTTCGACTTCGGCTTCTGATGGTAAAGCCAACTTACACCAAGGCGCTGTTGGCGTAGGTCTTGATATTGCGACAGGAAAAGCAGTACGAGCCGTGCAGTTTAATTTACCCATCACTGAGCACCCAGATACCGGCAAAGAGCTCTCAACGCTGCAAGTACCACATTGGAAAAAGCTACTCACCTTAGCCTCTAGCGCTTGGGAAATGACCGGCCTTGGTTATATGGGAACCGACATGGTGTTGGATAAAGAAGAAGGACCAATGGTACTTGAACTGAACGCTCGCCCAGGGCTTGCTATCCAGATAGCGAATGGCGCAGGGCTGTTGCCACGCTTGCAGCATATTGAAAGTTTAGGTACGCAACTTATCTATCCCAGCCCCGAAGAACGCGTGGCTTATGCCGCAAAGCAATTCGGTTCAGGTGAGGTAAGCGAGTAACTCTCACCAAATTTAATCACTAAAAAGCCCAATCTCTATCAGGAGTATTGGGCTTTTTTATTAGCGATGGAGGCGATGCTTACAGCATTTCGGCCATCTGCTGTGCTTCTGATTTTGGTTTTTCAGTTTGACCAAAACCCCGTAGACCGACCACATGAACGTGTTCGTGATCTTTAAACACTTTGCGCACTAATTTATAAGTCGTGCCTTTCTCAGGGCTAATGTTCTCTGGCGCAGCAATTAAAAGTTGCATATCCAGACGCTCGCACAGTTCAAACAAGGTTGAAATGGATTTAGCATCCAAACGCGCCGCTTCATCTAAAAACAGTAAACGACATGGAACGATGTCTTTACTGCGTAGACGACGAGATTCCTCTTCCCAACTTTGAATTACCATCAATAAAATAGACTGCCCAGTACCAATCGCTTCACCAGTCGATAACGCGCCCGATTCTGCTTGCAACCAGCCATCGGATCCGCGATTTACTTCAACACTCAGCTCTAAGTAGTTGCGGTAATCCAATAGCTCTTCACCCAATACTTGCGGTGAACGTTGCCCCATATCGATATGCGGGTTAACACGCTGGAACAATTTCGCCATCGCTTCGGAGAAGGTATAACGAGTACTCTCAAACAGATCTTTATGCTGACTCTGTTTTTCAGATAATCCCGCGAGTAGGATTTCATGGCTCTCGCGTACTTTCACGTTAAGGCGAACGCCTTTCACCTGACCAAAGTTAATGTTAGACAAACCTTGGTTGAGCATCCGAATACGATTTTGCTCACGTTGAATGGTTTTTTTGATGATGCTGGCCACCGATTCAGAGCTGATCGCTAAACGGTTTTCACGTTGAGTCAACTCTTCAGTTAAACGCGCAAGCTCCACTTCCATCTCTTCAATCGCTTCAACAGGATCATCAGTGCGAATGATGTCTTGGCGAATACGCTCACGCAGATGTTGATACACGGCGATGTAGAACAAGACTTTGCGTTCTGGATGTGCGTTATCTTCCGACAAACGCAGTGCATCGCGTAGGTCGTCATTGCTTGCGACGGCTAAACGCAGCGCGCCCAACGATTTATCCGACATGGAACGCAGTTCATCGGCCGATAGATACGCCAGCTCACGTTTATGCAAGCGGCGCTCAACATCGTGATCACGCGCCAAACGTAATACAGAGCACCACCCTGCTTTTGCATTCACCACAAATGTGCGCAGATCTTGATAATCTTTCTGCACCTTTTTCAACCGTTTAACTAATGCTTTCATTTCAAGATCAGTTGCGGTCAGTGTACGTTCATACTCGCTCTTACGGGTACGTGAGGCATGCAGACGCTGTTGCAATTCATCACGACGACGTTCAGCACGCTCTTGCGCACCTTCATCGGCATGCACACCAAACTCTTGTAGCTCCTGCTTGAACTCTTGAACCGTTTCCAACTTAGCTTGATGCGAGCTTTTTAAGGCCGCTAACACTTGGTTATATTGGTTCATTTGGCTTTGAGCCTGTTTGAGCTCATCACGAGTACGGGTACGGGCGCTTTCTGCCTCAACCAATTTGTTTTTGAGCTGCTCACTTAGCTCGCTACTTTTACTGAGCAGAGCAACCGAATCGGAATAGCTAAAATAGTGGCGGCGTTCAATCACGTCTGAGAGTGCAAAGATCTGCACTTTCAATGTCTGAAGAGCCTGATCCGCTTGCTGATATTGTGCAGTGAGTGCATCAAATTGCTGCGGGTCAACCTCAAGCGCTGAAGCAAGCTGCTCTAACTCCGCGATGGCTTTACCGTGCGAGCTTAAAAACGCTTTCGCTTCCGCCAATTGATTAATGTTCAGCTCAGCTTCATCGAAACGTGCTTGCAATGCCTCATCTTCAATGAGCAACATGTTAGGAGCCAGCTTATCGAGCATCGTTAACGCGTGTTTGCTTAGCTGTAACTGGTTGCGCTGCTGCTGCTCTTTTGCATCCAATTCAGCCAATACACGGACCAGTTGATTGCGTTGCTCACGTGCAGCTTGCACTGCTTGTTCTGGATCGGCTTCAAAAGCAACTTGGATGTGTGAAGCAACAAATTGGTTAAAGCTGTGGTATAGACGTTGCAGTTTTTGTGAATCAAACGCCGCTTTCGCGTGCTCTTCCACCACTTCTTCGCGCTCGTTACGCAGTAACTCTAAACGTTGTTCACGCGCGGCGCGGCCAAAGAGTGGGATCTCAGGTAAACGAGAATAACGCATTTGGCGGTTATTGAGCTGAACACATACCGCTCCTTCCAATTCGTCAGCATTGAACGAGCTATCATCAAAGGCATCGACATCCCCTTCAATGATGTACAGATCTTCTGGGCAGTCATCAAGCTCGACCAGCTTCTCTTTGATGCCAGATAAATCCGAAACCACAATCGCATGGCGAGCTGGGCCGTACATGGCACTGAAATAAGGTGCATCGTCAATCGTGATGTCATCGTAAATTTCAGACAGTAAAACGCCACCTAAGCTATCCGCTAATCCTTTCAAGCGAGGATCATTTGAACCACCAGGAGACGCCAAGCGCTCGATTTCATTTTCAAGCTGCGCGCGACGTTCTGCCAGCTTATCTTTAGCGATTGATTGTGCTTTTTCTTGCTCAAGCACTTGCTGCATCTGCGCCATCACAGCTTGGCTATTTTCTAATGTTGCACCACTTTGTTCGCGTAAGGTATGCAATGCATCGTTGGCAGCAATCCAAGTCGGAGCGATCGATTCCAGTCGTTGAATTTCAGCCTGTTTATCTTGCTCGGTACGGCGCTGCTCACTGCGCTGTTCACGCAGCGCTTCTTGTTCATACTCCAGCGATTCAATCAGAGCGGCGTGGCGCTCGCGCTCTTGCTCTAGTGTTAGCTCATCGTGCAAGTCAATATGGTGTTGCTTTTGGTATTCAACCACGGACTGACGCGCCACTTGCTGCTGATTTAAGCGACGTTCCAGATCTCGCTGCTGTGCATACCACTGTGCTTCATTTTGGCTGATTTGCTGGGCGTTACGCGCTTGCTGCATGATGGCTTTTGCATGCTGAGCCGCATCGTGACGAGGCACTTCACCCACCACACTGCGCACCAATTTCAGTGCCTGCTCAAACTGTTCGACCGCGGCCGAAGACATGTCCAATTTATGCTTTAACGCTAATAAGGTGGTAGTGTTAGCGTCTTGCTGATGCTTGAGATCAGAAACCTGTGCTTGGGCACGCTCTGGTGTTAACTGATCATCATTTAGCAACTGTTTGGCTTTATCGAGCGCCTGTACGGCTTGTTGATATTGCAAGGCTCGCGTTTGTTGAACATCTAATGCTTGTTGGTAATCGGCCAGTTGACTCTTTAAGCTATCGACCTCATCTTCAGAGATAATCGCTTGCTCTTCAGCCATCATGACGCGCTCTTGCGCCTCTTCGACCACCATCATTTGCTCTTCAAGGCGAATAGTGAGCTCTTGCAAATCCTCTTGATAGCGTTCAATTTTCTCTTGCTGACGCAGTGCGTTTTGCACCAGTTGCAAGTGATCAGAAGCGGCTTGGTGATCTTGCTCTAAGGTAGATTCTTGCTCTAACAGCAGTTCAAGCTCTTCTTGAACTTGATTGAGTAATCGATTTTGCTCAATCAATGTGTGGCGAGAGCCGAATAACTCGTTACGCAACGCGAGCGTTTGCTCTAGCTTATTGTGGCGATCGTTGGCGTGGCGCATGTAATCAGCGGCCACGTAATTTGTCGATTCGGTAATCAGGTGCTTGAAGAGATCGCGATCCGCTTGCGTAGTTTTGATCGCTTCTAACGTCATGCGGTTTTCACGCAACGCCGATTCCATATCTTGAAATGCTTTCTTCACTCCGCCATTTTGTGGTAATAGATAATCACGCAACGAGCGAGTAATGGCACTAGAAATACCGCCGTATAAAGAAGCCTCAATCAAGCGATAGAATTTTGAACGGTCACTACTGTTACGCAGTTTTTTCGGCACCACGCCAAATTCAAACATCTGCGCGTGATAATCTACAATGGAGCTAAACGCTTTAAAATGCGCCCCTTCAATTTTCGCGACAATCTCTTTCACTTCATTGAGTTGACGCACGCGAGCGTGGTTGTCTGAGACGTTTTCAATCAGCACATCGGTTGGTTTGACATGGCTTGGCAAGCCTTGAATCACAAACGGTTTGATATCAACTTTCTTATCACGCCCCGCCACCTGTTGTAGCTTAACGCCAAACAGTAAACGCTGTTTGCGTGAATTCACTACATCCAACGCGGCGTAGCATGCGCCCGCTTGCAGTTTACCGTATAAGCCTTTATCGCGAGACGCTTGTGAGCTGCCCGCTTCGGTGGTGTTTCTAAAATGGAGCAAACTTTGATCTGGGATCAAGGTGGTGATAAATGCCGCCATGGTGGTCGATTTGCCCGCACCGTTACCGCCCGATAAGGTGGTAACTAATCCATCAATATCAAAAGTCCGAGCAAAAAAGCCGTTCCAATTGATCATGGTTAGCGATTGATATTTACCTCTCTCAATCATGCTTCACCTTCCCATTCTGTTTGCTCGTTAACATTTTGTTCTTCAATCTCGTCTTCGTTATCCAGCAAGCTGCCTTGATTCGGTTCTTGGGCGTGAACAACCGCTTCACCATCGCGGATCAAACGCAGTTGCGCTTCACGCATGTCGTCACCGATGCGCACATCGGCACCAAAACGAAATACGGCTTCGCTAATACGGAATTTATTGGTATCACCTAAATGGATGATCATCCCCAAACGACGTAAACGACGTAATGAGGTACGCACTTTTTCAAACAGCTTTTCTTTGTCTAAGTCTGAACCGCTGGCTCGGTTGGTGACGAGCTTCATCAGTTTTTTTTCATCGGCCAGAGACAGTAGCTCTTCGTACAATTCTTGATTAGTAAAGATGCCTTCGTGCGCAAGGCGTTCAGGACTCAAATACAGAAAACAGAGCACTTTGCCGACCAGCATATCCAACTCAGACAGCACGCTACGATTGATTAAAGCAGTAGAGCGAGGACGCAGGTAAAAAAAGCCTTCCGCCGCTTTGACTAATTCGGTGTTATAGCGTTGGTAAAACAGCGCTAAATCGGGCTCAAAATACAATAAAAAGGTGTGATTATCCAAATCATCACTAGAAACATGACGCCCAGCTCGAAGCTGGCTATCTAGCGCAGGAAATAAAGGATTTGAAATCGCTTTAGCCAGATTTTCTGGCATGTATTCATTAATATCTGTCGATGACATTTGCTTGTACCTTTGCACCAAAATCGTTGATCGCTTGCCAGTCAGGTTGGATGGCTTGGTAATCTTGCTCTGAGTAGCCAAGTCTCACCGCTTGATCAACAATAATTCGTGCTAAATCAAAATGATGTGTATGGGGATGAGTGGCGAGGTAGTCTCTCAGTACTCGTCCTAAATCAATTGGCATCCCTTGATCTTTATGACCTTTGAGCATGCTGCCGATACGCAAGGAGAGCTCATCATTGACTTGCTGGAACTCTTCGTACTCCACTTCTGGAGGCACTTGCCCCATCACCTCATCATCTCTTAAGACGAGAGCTTCATCACGAAGGTCGGTTAAACGCTCAGCATCGGCATAAGTGAGATACCAAGGCGCGTCAAAATAGTCGCTGAGTGATTGACGTAAACGCTGGCTAAACGCTCGGTTTTGGTCCATATCAATGGCGGTACGAATGAATTTATGGACATGGCGGTCGTAGCCAATCCAGAGATCGATCGCCTGTTGTCCCCAACTGGTGATGCGATCAAGTTTCATCTGTAATCCAAACAGGATTTCTTCAATAAATTCGAGTTCGGCTTCGCCATAAACCAATTCTTGAATATCCAAAATTTGCGTTTGCAGCTCATCCCCCGCCGCTTGTAAAGTGTCTTGCAGTTCACGCAGCGTTGAAGAAGTTTCAGACAATAACGATTCACAGTTGTTGATCGCTTCACGCCAATCTTTATTCAGCAACTCTGCGATTTGCAGTTTGACCGATTGCTGCTGCTCGTCCATCACACGTTGGTTTAAATCGATACGATCAAAAATTTCCCCTACCGAGTATTTTAATACGCCGTAGACGTTCTTTTTCCAATGCCCTGGGGTACCACCTTTATTCGCGGCTTCAATCGCCTTGGCCATTTCATCGGCGACCATAGAAAGCTGAATTGAGAGCTTCAGCTTGGAAAACTCTCTATGGCGGACGTAGTAGTCCGTAATACCAATAGCCAACGGTGACAAACGGTAAATGCTAACGCCATCAGTCATCTCGCTGGTGAAGCGGCTCATTAAGCGCTGTTTTACCAACTCATTGATCGCATTATTGGCACGAAACGCGGAGGCTTCACCGGTTTCTTCAAATAAGCGAGTTACGATGGCAAACGCATCGTGTAACTCACCTTCACCTAATTCTTCATCAAACCTTTCGTTACTCAATACTGCAATGGCAATAAGGAACGCCAGTCGTTCTGTCGTCAGGTTCAATGAGAAATCATGCTGTTTTACCCAGCTAACCAATTCATCAATAGGTTGCTGTGCAGCGTTCTGAGTCATCTCACTCATTGTTATTCCTGCTCTATTTTCTTTTTCGCCCATACATGAATGTATCGACCTAGCGAGAGGTACGGCTCTTGTCTACATAATTGTTGTTCGAGTGCCAGTACATCTTCATATTGGTAGTCACCCATATTTTTCACATTCCCAATATAGTCACTGAATGATCGGATGCCCGATTTTCCACAAATCTCAAATCCTGATTCTTCGATCCATTGATACACTTCTTCAGGTTTTAGCCCTTGCTGAGGCTGGAGCTTAAACCGCTTGCGATGCGGCATACCCTCCAATACATGGGGAATGTTGCCACAGACAACATTTTTGTACACCAAGCCATGATGGTTATAGAACATGATTGATGCCATACCACCTGGCCTAACTTGCTCTAACAAATTCTGCAATGCGGGTTTTGGCTCGGCTAACCATTCCATCACCGCGTGAAACAACAAAACATCCATTGGCGCACTAAGGTGCGATTGGATGGATTGCACGGGGGAATGTACCAACCGATACTGCTCAAGCAGACCATTTTTGCGGATCTCTTGTTCCGCAAGTTGAAGCATTTCAGAGGATAAATCACACAGCGTGATTTGGTGTCCAAGCTTGGCTATTTTTTGTGACATTTGTGCCAAACCGCCTCCAGCATCAAGCACTTGCAAAGGTTTTGGGTGGTTGCTCAACAAAGCGAGCAGTTGCTCAAGATCTTGCCAAACAATGACTTGACGAATTTCACCTTTGTCAGAGCCGTATATGTTTTTTGCAAATTTGTGGGCAATATCGTCGAAATTCCGGTCTTCAGTCACAGTGGCTTGAGTTATGATAGCGAATCGTGCTGCTATTCTGTCATAGGAATGGCAGGAATAAAGGGGCTTTGTTCCTTTTTATTATCAAGTGGTGTTTTTTCGGACTATTTTGTATATGTTTGAGCTGAAAAAAGTTGTTTCCTCATTATTAATGCCTCTTCCGGCAATGCTAATCCTCGGTTTTGTCGGATTAATGCTCATAATGTTCACCGTCAGACGTAAGACTGGCTGTATGTTTGTCCTCTTCTCTTTAGTGGGGATATTTCTTATCTCTTTCCAACCCTTTGCAACGCGCATGCTAATGCCTTTGGAAAGACAATACTCGGCTTTTCTCCCCGTTGATGGCACCATCGATTATGTGATGGTTTTAGGCAGCGGCCACGTAGTGGATGACCAAATCCCGCCGACCTCGGAACTCAGCCGCACTGCGTTGGTACGCTTAAACGAAGGCATACGTGTCATGCGTATGTACCCCGGCTCAAAATTGATTTTATCAGGCTACTCTGGCGGGTCAGAATTTAGCCATGCGCGTATGCTAGCCGTGGTGGCCCTAGCGCTTGGAGTGAGTAAATCCGATATTATTTTGCTAGAAACAGCTAAAGATACTTGGGAAGAAGCACGACAGGCCGCCGCCTTTGTCCAACAGCGTAGGCTTGTTTTGGTAACATCAGCCAGTCATATGGAAAGAGCGTTAAAAGAGTTTAATTCTGCAGGTATTGACCCAATACCTGCGCCAACCAATTTCTTAGCGCAAACGAATATTGAGCAACCTTGGGAAAAATACGCTCCTCGAGCACGTTATTTAGAACAAACCGAGCGTTACTGGTATGAAACGTTAGGGCTGCTGTGGCAAGACTTACGTGATTGGGCCTCCGGGCATGGCGATACAGAATTGGACATCAATAGCAATTAGCAATTGTATTCAACCCAAAACGGAGCCACTTATGTGCTCCGTTTTTCTTGGTAATCGCGGCTACAAAAAATCATGGGAATAAAAAGGCACGGCCCAACGCCAATTTTACACACACGACCACTCAGCTAATCACCAGCGAACATATAACCTTCACCGTGCACAGTCACAAAGATTTGCGGATTCTTGGGATCAAACTCCATCTTCGCCCTCATGCGTCGAATCAGTACATCAATCGTTCGATCGTTAGGTGCATCCACACGATGGCTGATCATATTTAAAATACGTTCACGGCTAAGGACTTGATTCGGATATGACGACAAGGCAACTAATAGCTCATATTCCGCTTTGGTCAGTTTTACGGGCTCACCATTACGGCTCAGCGCTCGGCGCTGGATATCAAAGGTCCACTCGCTAAAGCGCACTAAATTCGCATTGTGAGATACACCGCTCTCTTCGTTCAGTTTGTTTTTTGCGGTCGAGATCCGCCACAGCAAGTTTTTCACTCTCACCAGCAACTCGCGCAATTCAAAAGGTTTCGTTACGTAATCATCGGCCCCCATTTCAAGACCAACAATCTTATCAATGCTATCCGTGCGCCCTGTCACTAATATGATGCCAATATCAGATTGGCTGCGTAGCTCACGCGTTAACATTAAACCATCTTCACCGGGTAAATTAATGTCTAGCATAATCAGATCTATCGCGCTGTTTTTCAAAGCATCTCTCATCTGAGTACCGCTTTCCGCTTGCGTTACCATATAACCTTCGCTTTGAAAGTATCCAGCTAGCTTGCTGCGAGTGACTGCATCATCTTCAACTACTAATACGTGATAGCTCATTTACACCACTTTACTCTATAGAAATGTTCAAACCTCGGCTCGAGATTCTGTACAAAGCCATTCTATTCATAAATAGTCATAATTCTAGTCGTATCACTTTTAAAATTAAGAAAGATGAGAGTTTATTGATTCAAAACAACCTTCCAGACATCCATTAACTTAATGAAAAAATCACTCATATTTTTTCATTTTCTTAGCGACTGCTATTCATTTTTATTAGTTACACTTAGATCAATTACTTTTTAAAAACGATTTTCGCAAAACCACCCCCTTGGAGAGCCAATACCATGCAAGACATCAAAGCTTTTAATGAACAGCGTGCCGAGATTTATTGGTGGCTTTCGAGCTTATTTGTGAAAGAACTTTCGGAGCATGAATTAGAGCAATACTATACGCCCGCTATTCGCACATTTCTTTCAGGATTAGCAGAAAACGCGACACTTAAACCTGCCATTGATAAATTAGTTGATGCACTGAACCGATTGCAAGACAAAGAAGACGCACAGCTTGAGCTCGCAGCCGATTTCTGTGATCTTTTTTTAAAATCCAATAAGGAGTCCGCGCTACCCTATGCCTCAATTTACATTGGAAAATCAGGGTTGCTCAATGACGAACCAGCCAGAGCAATGTCGGATTTGATGGCAGCCCATCACATTGCAGTCAACGATACACTCAACGAACCCGCCGACCACATTGCGATTGAACTGGATTTCTTAGGTAACTTGATCATTCGCTCCAATGAGCTTGAACAAGAGACACACCTTGAACAAGCCTTTACGCAGCAGTGTGATTTTATTGAACAACATTTGCTCTCTTGGATCCCACAATTCCATCTTCGCTGCCAACAAATTGATCAATTTGGTTTTTACGGTGCCGCAAGCGAATTGTTGGTCGCGTTTCTTCACTTAGACCGCGACTATTTATCAAACCAGTGAGATAACTTGGTTAATACCAATTACTAAATCGGTCAATTGTGACTGTTGACCGATTTATTCGGTGGATTTTTCGTTGCTTGATGGACATTTGCGGACTAGAATCTTGACCGCAAACGATAAAAAATGAATTTAAGATGCAACCGCTGATTAGAGGCGGTTTTTGTGTTTTTACTACTTTTAGGCTTCAATATAACACCGATAGGCCTAATACCGCTGAATTGCTCTTCGTGACTATCACTTTCAGCAGTTATCGACAGGACAGAGAATTTATGGCTACGATTAAAGACGTTGCACGCTTAGCGGGCGTATCAACCACCACGGTATCGCATGTAATCAATAAAACTCGCTTTGTGGCTGAAGCAACCCAAGAACGAGTGATGGAAGCGGTATCAGAGCTTAACTATGCACCAAGTGCAGTCGCTCGCAGCTTAAAATGCAACACCACCCGTACCATTGGTATGTTAGTGACCCAATCGACAAACTTATTTTTTTCTGAGGTTATCGATGGTGTTGAAAGCTACTGCTACCGCCAAGGCTACACACTTATTTTGTGCAATACCGGCGGTATTTACGAGAAGCAACGCGACTACATCCGCATGCTAGCGGAAAAACGTGTCGATGGTATGTTGGTCATGTGCTCGGACCTCACCCAAGAACTGCTTGAGATGCTTGATCGTCATTCAGACATTCCGAAAGTTATCATGGACTGGGGCCCTGAAAGTTCTCAAGCCGATAAAATTATTGATAACTCAGAGGAAGGCGGATATCTCGCCACCAAATACCTTATTGATCATGGCCATACTGACATTGCTTGCTTAAGTGGGCACTTCGAAAAAGCGGCGTGCCAAGAGCGTATTCAAGGGTTTAAGCGTGCTCTTGCCGAAGCAAGCCTAACCGTTCATGAAGATTGGATTTTGGAAGGTAACTTCGAGTGTGATACTGCGGTGCTCGCCGCCGACAAGATCGCCGCCATGGACAAGCGCCCAACGGCTGTTTTCTGCTTTAACGATACAATGGCTCTCGGTTTAATGAGTCGCTTGCAACAAAAAGGCATCCGTATTCCTGATGACATGTCTGTTATTGGTTATGACAATATTGAACTTGCTGAGTATTTCTCGCCACCATTAACCACGGTTCACCAGCCAAAACGACGAGTAGGGAAAAACGCCTTTGAAATCCTATTGGAACGCATTAAAGACAAAGAGCATGAACGTCGTGTGTTTGAGATGCACCCCGAAATTGTTGAACGCAACACAGTAAAAAACATAACGAAATAGTGTCATTATTTAAAGCAAGCGACAAATGTCAATTTTAGGGATTTTCCTATATTCGAGACAGAACGCCGTATTAAATAATAGTAAATTTGGAATGAGCATCACGCAAATAATAAATAAACGTGATGCTCATCCAAAAATTTATATATTCTTACTATTAGAAGTCACGCACAGGGCAAACCATTTGAAAAGATGGGACGCAAAGCCTCCGGCCTAAACCGACTATTCGGTAGGTAGCGGGGTTGCCGATGGCAAATATGCAAACGTTAAGTTTACCCCTTACTGACACTCTTTCTGCATAAGTTTGCTAATCTCTCGGACCTGATTTTGGTGGCGTTTTTCCCATACACCGAGAATTTACAGCATGGATAAACCAGTACTTAAAGATTCAATGCGACTCTTCGAACAACTTGGACGCGTTAAGTCTCGTTCAATGTTTGGCGGCTTCGGCATTTTTGTCGATGACACCATGTTTGCTTTGGTCGTAAACGATAAACTTCATATTCGCGCAGACGATCTATCAACCTCTCGCTTTAAAGAGCAAGGCTATGAGCCCTATATCTATAAAAAACGTGGGTTCCCTGTCGTCACAAAATACTTCGCATTACCTGACAATTGTTGGGAAAACCCTTCGCTCATTTTACGAGATGCTGCTGTCGCACTTGAAATCGCCAAACAAGAACGAGAAGTTCAAGCCCAAACGAAGCCAGAACGCCTAAAAGATCTCCCGAACCTTCGACTCGCCACCGAACGTATGCTTAAGAAAGCAGGGATAGAATCTGTAACGGATTTGCATACAAAGGGGGCTTTGGAAGCCTATAAAGCGATTCAGCAAACCCATTCTTCTTCAATCAGTCTTGAATTGCTATGGGCCCTTGAAGGTGCGATTGAAGGCAAGCATTGGTCGGTTATCCCACAATCTCGACGCGATGAATTAGCGAAAAGCCTTTAACCTCCGAGTAAATAAATATCTCGATTAAATAATCAAATACGCTCGCATCACCATGCGGGCGTTTTTTTAATCCCGTTTTGAAATATAAATTCGACTTCCTCTGTCTTCTTAACTATATCTAGTAAAATATGTCGTTTTGAGGAATACCATGAATAAAAAACTTCTCTTAGGCTTGGCTTTATTTGCCTTTATTGTCTTTTTGATTGTAAATTTTGGCCACTATCTAACGTTAGATAATGCCAAAGCACAGCAAATGCTATTAAACGAATACATTAGCCAAAACGTGATCAGCGCTGCTTTGATCTATTTCTCACTCTATATTGTGCTCACGGCTTTCTCTATCCCAGGAGCGGCGGTCGTCACGTTACTGGGTGCTGCGCTGTTTGGTTTTTGGACTAGCTTACTGCTTGTCTCCTTTGCCAGCACCATAGGCGCAACTATCGCCTTTTTGAGTAGCCGTTTCTTACTGCGTGAATGGATTCAAACAAAATTTGGCCAAAAGCTGCAAACGATTAATCAAGGCGTTGCAAAAGATGGGGCATTTTATCTATTCTCACTGCGCTTAATTCCGGTTTTCCCTTTTTTCTTGATTAATTTATTGATGGGCCTAACACCCATATCAACCGCTCGCTTTTACCTGATTAGCCAACTCGGTATGCTGCCCGGCACTGCCGTTTATCTGAATGCTGGTACTCAACTAGCTGAAATTGAAAGCTTATCCGGTATTGTATCTCCTTCGGTTTTGCTTTCATTTGCTCTATTAGGTCTTTTTCCTATTCTCACCAAGTGGATTATGGCCAGATTGAACAAAAACCCAACATCCGCCTGAAGTGAATAATGATGAAAATTTGTGTTTCAAACCACCCGATAGAGGCATATATAGTTTGTCAGTATTTACAGCAATTCAATATTCGCTGTGAAGTGAGAGGCGATAACTTATACGGCTTAGGTGGAGAGCTCCCTTTTTCAGAAGAAACCTTGCCCTATATATGGCTGTTGGATGAAGCTCAAATCGCCGAGGCTCAAGCACAATTATTGGCCTATCAGATAGAAGAGATAAACGAAGAACCTAACTGGGTTTGTGGACAGTGCAACGAGGAAAATGGGCCGCAGTTTGCAGCCTGCTGGTACTGCGGTTGTTTAGATTCAGACTAACGAGTCTGATGCTGGCGGATGAACTCAATTGAATGGCGGTTAAACATCTCAGATTGTTCAACATTACACACGTGGCCGCAATCTGGGATCTCTAATAACACACTTTGTCTATGCATTGCCACCATGTCTTTAACGGGTTGAATGAACATATAGTCTCTCTCTCCCATAAGATAAAGAGTGGGAATGGGCAGCTCTTTCTCTTTGAAGCATTTCATCAGAGGATTGACTTCGGAAGTCAGCATAAACCAGCGTTTAAACTCTTTTTGGCACAGCTTCTTCGCTTCTCGAATAAAAAGATGGCGTGACTCTTTTTGGTTGCGTTGTGGCATTACAATGTAAGCAAACAGACGATAAAGCCACATGTAAGGAATGATGTGTTTACTCAAATTACCCAACTTTACGAGCACTTGAGAGCGCACATTCAAACGGGTTATCGCTCCCCCCAAAACCATAGAGCAAACTCGCCCAGTCGCCATTTCAGCAAGATTACGCACAATAATGGTGCCGAGTGACATTCCAACAAAATGAGCAGACTGAATTTTCAAATGATCGAGCACTTTGAGAATATCAAGAGTGACAGATTTAAACGTGTAACGATTTGCCATCAACTCTTTAAACAGTTGGTTTGACTTGCCATGACCTCGTAAATCAACTAATAACAGGTTGAAATGCTCACGGTACGCTTTGATTTGCTTAAACCAGATGGATGAACTTCCACCTGCACCATGCACAAAAACAACCCATTCATCACTGGTGGGATGCAGGTAGGTCTTATGGAAAAGTAGGCTATGAGACATACAAAACCGTTAATCAGCTTCAATTTGAGAAACGCAAGACTACCACAAAACGGGGGCTGAATAGCAAAAAATCATGCGGGCTCGTTCGGCTAAACAAGTAAGGCGCCAAAGCGCCTTACTTGTTATAAAAACATCAGTCATGAAACGCGAGATGATACATCTTGATGTACTCTTTCGCTGAATCCTGCCAGCTAAAATTTTGTCGCATCGCCCTCTGCTGAACCTCCAACATAGTTTCGGGATGTTGAAGATAAAACAGCATCGCTCGCTGCATTGCAATAAGCAGTGCTTCTGGAGAAGGATCATGAAAACCAAAGCCGGTCGCTTCTTCAGGAAACTTATCATAATCACGCACGGTGTCTTTTAAACCACCAACTTCACGAACGATGGGCAGCGTGCCATAAGCCATGCTGTAGATCTGATTCAAACCGCAAGCTTCAAATTCTGAAGGCATTAAGAAGAAATCAGAACCGGCTTCAACCAAATGTGCAAAACGATTGCTATAAGCTTCAACAAACGCAAATTTATCAGCATGCTTCGCCGCCATTTTATGTAGCTGAACAGCAACTTCAGGCTCTCCTGTGCCAACAATAATGAGCTGAGCATCATTGCGTAAGAACGACTCTAGTATAGGTAAAATGGAGTGGAAACA
>NZ_CAWNJO010000046.1:0-48399 GCF_963874835.1 Vibrio sp. V12_P9A6T4
ATTTTTTTGCTTGACGCTCTACGGTTGCTTGCTTATTGTGTCTTTACATTCAAAGAGAAATCACCTTCTTATGCACTTAACCTCACAGTTCTTTTTTGACTTCTTTTTTCTCCAATAACCTTGGAGACATGGTCGTTGACAGAAGATAAGTCAAAAACGAACAGGAAGCCTCCCACTGGGAGGCTTTTTTACAAGGACATTTTTATGACTGAAAAGCACTATTCACTTGAAGAGATCCGCTTGCGACTGAACGAGCTTGATGATCAACTGCTAAACCTACTGGCAGAACGTCGAAAGTTCAGCATTGAAGTCGCTAAAAGCAAAGTGGAAACCGCAAAACCAGTGAGAGATGCAATACGTGAACAGCAACTTTTAGTCAAATTGATTAATACTGGTAAAGAAAAATACAATTTAGATGCTCAGTACATTACTAAACTATTTCATACCATCATTGAAGACTCCGTCTTGCTACAGCAAGCATACTTGCAGAATCTAGCCAATCCGCAACTGAGCCGTAAACCGCTGGCAAGGGTTGCTTTTTTAGGTGCTAAAGGTTCTTACTCCCATCTTGCAACCCGTGAGTACTTCAGTCGTAAAAATACAGAGTTGATCGAACTCAATTGCGATCAGTTTAAAGAAGTCACTAAAACAGTTGAATCGGGTCATGCCGACTATGGGGTATTGCCGATTGAAAATACCAGTTCAGGTTCAATTAACGAAGTGTATGATTTGCTGCAACATACTACCTTGTACATTGTCGGTGAGCTCACTTTACCGATTGAGCACTGCTTGGTCGCCACCTCTGAATTACGTTTGGAAGAGCTTAAAATCCTTTATTCACACCCACAGCCCCACCAGCAGTGCAGCGAATTTTTAAGCCGCCTAAAAGGCGTTACACTTGAAACCTGTGCGAGCACCGCTGATGCGATGCAAAAAGTACAGCAGCTTAATCGCAACGATGTTGCCGCAATTGGCAATGCCTCCAGCGGTAAACTGTACGGCTTACAATCGATCAAATCTGATATCGCCAATCAAACAGAAAACCAGACTCGCTTTATTGTTGTTGCGCGAAAACCCGTGGAAGTCTCTACTCAAATTCCAGCGAAGACGACATTAATCATGTCGACATCGCAACAAGCTGGTTCACTTGTTGAAAGCTTGTTAGTGCTGCAACGCTACGGGATCAATATGACCAAATTGGAATCGAGACCTATTATGGGTAATCCTTGGGAAGAAATGTTCTATGTTGATCTTGAATCTCATCTTGATTCCATTGAAATGCAGCAAGCATTGAATGAGCTAACAAAAATCACTAAGCATTTAAAAGTATTAGGCTGCTACCCAAGCGAAAATGTTAAACCGACCCAAGTAAAACTTCAATAATCACATTTAAGTCAAATATTTGACATAAGTCAGCTGACAGACATCAACATAGTTCATATAATGCCCAATCATTTCACACATAATTAATCACTATGTTTTGGGCTGTCAGCTTACTTTGAATTCACGGAATATATTCCGCACGTCATAAGATATCTGTGACACTTTCATTGTGAACGATGCCCTTTTCCAATAAATAAGGTTCATCTACTTATATCATGATGAAAATCCATCCTTTGGCTTTAATGCTATTTCTGCTAGGCATTTCAGCGCACATTCGAAGCTCAGAGCTCAATATTTATTTGTGGGAAGACACTATGTCACCGCAAATCGTTGATCAATGGCGGCAAAGCAGCGGCATCGATATTAATCTATATCATTTTGATAATGACGATGAACGCAGTCTATTGATGGTCAAAAGTGTCCAACTGCCTTTTGATATTGTAGTGTTAGATAACGTATCAGCTCTTATCTACTCTCGGCTCAACACCTTTGAAGATCTGAGTACTCTACCGAATAGAAAGCATAATGATACAAAATGGAATCAAGCGTGCGGTAGCCACGCCATTCCCTACTTTTGGGGAACCGTAGGCATCGTCTACAAAAAAAGTAAATTTCCAGCCAAACCCAAAAACTGGGCTGATCTCATCGACATGCCACCAGCACTTCAAGGCCATGTGGGGATGCTTCACGATACCGTTGAAACCCTGTTGCCAGCATTATATACCCAACAACAATCGCCAATTACAAATAACGATAATGCACTGAAACAGGCTTATCAAAAGATGCTATCCGTGAATCACAACATCTTAACCTATGAATATATATTGAGTTACGTCCGAAGCCATCCTGACAGTGATAGCTTAGATATGGCACTCGCATACAGCGGTGACCAATTTTCATTGAATAAGTATTTTGGCAGCAATGATTGGGATTTTGTCACCCCGCAAGGCCGACCCTATATTTGGGTGGATTGTTTAGCCATCAACAGCAATTCAAAAAATAAAGAGCATGCAAAAGAGTTTATAAACCACTTATTGAGCCCAGAAGTTGCCGCAATAAATGCAAAAGATATTAAAGCTGCGACACCAAACTTAAGTGCCCTAAATTTAATGACAGATAATTACCGAAATGATGCATCATTATTTCCAAACCCAGCTTTGTTAGAACAAGGCATTATTGATAGCGAATTGCTCCCTGCCGATATTAGTTTGAGAGCAAAAATCATTAACAGTATTTTGGAACAACATGAAGCTCAACAATAGAATTCTGTTGCTGATAACACCGGTTATTCTTCTCAGTGCAGTGGCATCTAGTTACATTATCTACTCCAATCAAAAAGATGCTTTGCTGAAAAGAGAAGAAAGCTATCTTCAACTGAGTATGGAAAAACTCGCGGGTCACTTTCGTCAAACCCAATACCTGGTGAATAGCTACGCTTACACCCTAACGAAAAGCGATATCATTCGTCATTACGTTGCACATGAGCGCAACCCTTATCGAGAGTTAGAACTGGTTGATAACTTTCAGCAAACATTGGACATTCTCCAATCACAAGAGAATAATTTCATTGCGTTATCGATTTTGGATGGCAGCAAAAATGTTCTTTATTATGCCGAAAATAGTGGTGATCCCTTCGCCAAAATCGATACAAAAATTCTCAACCACATACAAGACACTTTCGATAGCACACAGAAAACCTCTTATGTTGACTATACGACAAATTCCAGCGGTGAAGGTATTCTAGTTCGGTATGATGTTTTAGATACTCAAACACTTACGACACCGCTTAGCTATAACCGCGATAAAATTTTCTTTGTTGTTGTTTTCGTCGTACTCGAACCCTTTAATCGACTGATGAAGAAAATAGAATTTGATAACCGAAGTACCATTTTTTTCACTGACGCAGCGGATATTAAAAAGGTAGGATTAACACAAACTGTTGAATTAAAATCAGATCTTTATGCCACGCTTGATCCTGCACAGTATCTAATTAACGACAAACTTTATGCCATTAAAAAACGGTTAGCGTTGTCGTTTGGAATATCGACTCTAGTGACTGTGTTGCTGCTTTTGTATTTATTATACCGATATGTAATCAAGCCCATATCCCAATTAGATCAACAATTGAAAGAAGTAGAGAATAAGCAGCGTGACAATATCGAAACTCTCAAGAGTAACGATGAAATTGGCCGGCTATCCTCTCGTTTTTACGATATGTATCAGGAGCTTGATACCACATATAAGAAAACAAAAGCACTTGCAGAATACGACCACTTAACAAAACTTGCCAATCGCCACCACTTTCAACAATCAGTAGAAAGAGTGCTAGCAAACGCAAGACACACCGATAACATCTGGGTTTTGTATATTGATTTAGATAATTTCAAATACGTCAATGATAAATATGGACATCAGGTCGGTGATGCATTATTAGTCAACTTTGCACAGCATATTGGCTCATTGCGCAACTTTTTCTTTGAAAAGTATCAAGTAAAAAGCCTAGCAGCGCGACTATCAGGGGATGAGTTTTCAATTTTTATTTCTACACCTGATAGTAGTTTTATACAAGCGGCAAGCGAATTTGCCACTCAGCTACTGATCCCATTACAAAACCAGCATAACTCACCACTCGGAAATTTCCCTATCACAGCAAGTATTGGTATCGCTACCTACCCAACCGATGGCTATACCTTAGAAAAATTATTATCTAATGCTGATACGGCCATGTATCAAGCAAAAAATGCTGGGAAGAACCAAATAGCTTACTACTCGCCAGAGCTCAATAAGGGTGTTCAGCGCAGAGCCAATATTGAGCAAGCATTACGCCGAGGTGATTTTGATCAGGAATTTAGCTTGGTCTATCAACCTTATTTAAATCGTGCTGGCAATACAGTCTCAGGATTTGAAGTTTTACTTCGTTGGGAATCCAACCTGCTCGGTACGATTTCACCAAAAGAATTTATTCCGATAGCCGAACAAACCGGGTTATTTGGCAACATTGATCGCTGGGTCGTCCGTTCAGCTTTCGAGGAGTTCCATGCACTGCAAGCTATGTTTGAACACCCTGTTCAGTTATCGATTAACCTTTCATCAGCAGAATTAAACTCTTTACAGTTAGCTCATTACATTCATAAACATGCGCAGGAGAATGCAGTTCCTCCCCATTTGATTGATTTTGAAATTACAGAAACTTTTTCTGCCAATTCAAAAGGTTTTCCACTGCTTCACGAACTATCGCATTTAGGCTACGGATTGGCGATTGATGATTTCGGTTCTGGTTACACCTCCATTACTCAATTGGTGCAATATCCAGTACAAAAAATTAAGTTCGATCGGCTTTTTTTAGATACACTCATCACCACTGACAATCACAAGATCATTAAGCCTTTGATCGAACTTTGCCACTCTCAATCAATGCAAGTCACCGCCGAAGGGATTGAAAGTAAAGAGATGCATAATTGGCTTGCTGATTACCAATGTGATTTCATGCAAGGCTATTATTTTGCCAAACCAATGCCATTAAATGCGTTGGTTTCATGGTATCAACAACAAAAAGAGTTAAACGCTGTTTATGAAAAATGTGATCATTGCCTCTCTTAACCCGGCCAAAATCAATGCAGTCAAAAGTGCATTTGAAAGTACCTTTCCGCTGGATACTTTCTCATTTAAAGGGGTGAGTGTGCCCAGTGGTGTCGCGGATCAACCGATGACAGATGAAGAAACCCATCAAGGCGCACTTAACCGAGTACGAAATGCGAAAGAGCAAGATCCCACGGCAGATTATTACGTCGGGTTAGAAGCGGGCATTGAGAATACAGTGACTTTTGCGTGGATGGTGATTGAATCCGCCACTCATCGAGGAGAATCGCGTTCAGCCAGCTTAATGCTACCACCTCAAGTATTGAAGCTGTTAAGCCATGAAAATGAGCTAGGCGATGTGATGGATAAACTGTTTGACTGCCAAAATATCAAACAGAAAGGTGGGGCGATCAGCCTACTCACTCATAACCAACTCACTCGCAGCTCTGTCTATCATCAAGCACTGATCCTTGCTCTGATCCCTTTTATCAACACAGAGCATTTCCCTGCTAATTTATAAAAAGTTAGCGAACTCAAGGGGTCACTAAGACACCTTGAGTAGCAGAGCGGCCAATTGCGACTTTTCTTGTTCTGATTTACTTTTGAGCTCATTTGAGCCACGCGTAATGGTCGCAATTCCCACTCCGAGCAATTGGCTAATCTGCCGCTGTGATAACTCCCCTTTGAGTAGCTCACATAAGATGTTCGCACGCGCCACGAGCGCATCTCGCTCATCTGGGGTCATCATCATGGTGAGTAGCATTGCGTGCTGCTCTTGCTCTGTGGCTGATTTAACCAATTCCATTAGCTGCTGCCAATCAGTGTACTCAGGTTGGTGTGGCATGAATGTACTCGCAAAGTGATACGTTCCGCTATTGTAAAACTTTCACTTCGTATTGGAATTAATATTTTGTATTGAGCTCATCTTGGTTGAGAAATTCACCTTCAATCCCCATCAAATCTCGATAGTAAGTCTCAAACATCAAAATATTTTGCACATACCCGCGGGTTTCCCGAAAAGGGATCGCTTCAATAAAAGCGTAAGCATCTAACTTGCCTTGTGTTTTCTCTCGCCATTGATTAACGCGATTTGGTCCAGCGTTATAGGCAGCAAATGCAAAAATTCGATTGTCGCTGTATTGCTCTAATAATCCATTTAAGTAATGGCTGCCTATTTCGATATTTTTACCCACCTCATATAACTCTTGCTCATCGTTATAGGTCAGCTGATATTTTTTAGCCGTATACTTAGCCGTGCTCGGCATAATCTGCATGATGCCGCGGGCGCCAACGGGCGATTGAGCCTCAACATCCATTCCACTTTCTTGACGAGCAAGTGACATCAGCATAATTGGGTCAATGTCGTGTTTTTGGCCATAGAAGTTAAACCACCATTGATGGGCTAATGGAAAACGCAATTGCATGTTGTCCCACATCCGCGCCGAAATAGAGGCTGTCACAGTTAAACTATACCAACGTTGGGAGTCGGCGTAGGCCGCTAGCATCTCTTTTTCTTTTGTATCTGCACGATCGAGTAACCATTTCCATTCACTTTTTGCAGCCGCGATTTTATCTCGTTCAATCAGCTCTTGGATCCGTACTAAGGCTTTTTTATACGGCGTCAATAAATTGGGATTAAGCTTAATCGATGTACTGGGATAATTTACTGACTGTTTCACCATATTAGCGGCGGCGACACTGTAGAAATTACGTTGCCCAATCATCGCATTTAAACGTTGTAATCCTTTGGCTTCATCACCCAACGCAATATCAGCGCGCCCAAGCCAATATTGCCAACGTAAGCTGGCTTTTTCATCAGCGGGGAGCTGCTCTGTCCAGAATTTAACTTCATCCCAACGACCAACGGTCAGTGCCTTGCGGATCCTCTGCTCGAGCAAAAGACTGTTTGAGCTTTGCGCTATCACACTATCTCGCCAGTTTGCGAGTACTTGCTCCTCGGTATCGAGCAATATTCTGGCTATATATTCTGCAATAGGACGCTGATAAGCATCCGCCAGTATTTTCTGATCGAGAAGAGTTTGGTACACACTTTGCGCAAGCTTTGCATCTTGGCGTGCTAGCTTTTCTAACGCAAATTGAATCGACTGCTGATTAAACGTGCCATCGGTGTATTGTTTAGTAAAAGTCAGCACATTTTCTGGCGAGCGGTAGAGATCCATCATCGCTTGCGCTGTCGCCTGTGATTTTGGCTTAACTAATTTTTTCTGTAAGTATTTCATTAGCGTTAAATTACGCCCATCAAACGCCAATAACATTCGTTTAAGCAACCAATCATCGGTTAACCCGCCTTGCTCACTCCATGCGGTGAAGAGTGGATCGCAGGCGTCAGAAATGCTACTGCCACTGAGCCATAATTTTTGTGCGCCTTTGAACGCAATATCTCGCTGGCCTGTTTGGTAATGCGCATTGTAGTAATGACAGCGATAAGGCTCATCATTCGGCTCCGCTTTTTGAAAATCAAGCAAGGTGGCCCATTTTCCTTTCGCCGCCAACGCATCTAAATACGGTGCTCGAATGCGGTTTGAAAACGGGAAATCTTGATGTGTATCGATAAAAACCTGAACCGCTAATGGCGGTTTATTACCAATATCGACCAGCAGAGATCGATAATCCAGATAAGGCGTCAATGGATAGTTTTTGATCTTATTTCTAATTTTTTTAGCTTCATCAACTTTATCTTCATCAAGCCACCTCTGAGCTTGATCATACAGCTCTCGTTGACTATCCAAATCCTCTATTGCGCCTGAAAACGCGGTGCCGCACACCAAGGAGCTCAACGCTAATATTGATGATAACAATCGCTGCGGTCTTATAAAATGCATGAGCGCCATGTGCTCTCGTCCTATCCAAAGCAAGGGAATTTCCGTTTCATTACGCTGATTCTAGATAAAAAAGTAAAGGCCATAGATGTAAATAATATTAAATTCATAAAAGTGCGACATATGAACTTAGTAACTTAATGTTTCGTTACTTTTTTATCGATGAAAAACACCATCTAAGCTCTAAAAATTAGGTACCTAGTAACAAATGCGATCGCTTTGGTATAAAATGACCACTTTCTTCTGTTACTAAGATTAGGAACAATCGGCAATGGCTGAATACGTATATACCATGTCGCGGGTGAGTAAAATTGTCCCGCCTAAGCGTCAAATTCTCAAAGACATCTCTCTGAGCTTTTTCCCTGGAGCTAAAATCGGTGTTTTAGGTCTCAATGGTTCAGGTAAATCCACCCTGTTACGTATCATGGCTGGCATCGATACTGATATTGATGGGGAAGCACGCCCGCAAGCAGGATTGAAAGTCGGCTACTTGCCTCAAGAACCAGTACTGGATGAATCAAAAACCGTGCGTGAAGTGGTGGAAGAGGCCGTTTCTGATGTGGCTGGCGCACTAACTCGCCTCGATGCTGTTTATGCGGCATATGCAGAACCCGACGCCGATTTTGATGCGTTAGCCAAAGAGCAAGGTGAGCTCGAGGCTCTGATTCAAGCCAAAGATGGCCATAATTTAGAGAACGCTTTAGAACGTGCGGCCAATGCACTTCGTCTACCAGAATGGGATGCTAAAATCGCCGTTTTGTCTGGTGGTGAGCGCCGCCGTGTGGCGATCTGCCGTTTGCTACTTGAAAAGCCAGATATGCTGCTGCTTGACGAACCAACCAACCACCTAGACGCGGAATCTGTTGCTTGGCTAGAGCACTTCCTTGTCGACTATTCAGGCACAGTCGTCGCCATCACCCACGACCGTTACTTCCTTGATAATGCTGCAGGTTGGATTTTAGAACTTGACCGCGGCGAAGGCATTCCTTGGCAAGGTAACTACACCTCGTGGCTCGAACAGAAAGATGAACGCTTAAAGCAAGAATCATCTCAAGAGAGTGCTCGCCAAAAAACGATTGAAAAAGAGCTGGAATGGGTTCGTAAAAACCCGAAAGGCCGCCAAGCAAAATCCAAAGCACGTATGGCACGCTTTGAAGAACTTAATAATACTGAACATCAAAAACGTAATGAAACCAACGAACTCTTCATCCCGCCTGGCGAACGTTTAGGCGACAAAGTATTGGAAGTTCGCAACTTAACCAAATCGTTTGGTGATCGTGTATTGATTGATAATTTGTCATTTAGCATGCCGAAAGGAGCGATTGTCGGTATCATCGGAGCTAACGGTGCGGGTAAATCAACGCTGTTTAAAATGCTAAGTGGCGTAGAGCAACCAGATTCTGGTGAAATTGAATTGGGCGCAACCGTGAAATTAGCCTCGGTTGATCAGTTCCGTGACAGCATGAACGACAAAAATACCGTCTTCCAAGAGATCTCTGAAGGGGCGGATATTATCAAGATCAACAATTTTGAAATTCCTGCGCGTGCTTACTGCTCTCGCTTTAACTTCAAAGGCGTCGATCAACAAAAAGTGCTCGGTCAGCTATCGGGCGGTGAGCGCAACCGTGTTCACTTAGCCAAATTGCTTAAAGCTGGCGGCAACGTCCTATTACTCGACGAACCAACCAACGATCTGGATGTTGAAACACTACGCGCATTGGAAGAGGCGCTGCTGGAATTCCCTGGTTGCGCCATGGTTATCTCGCACGACCGTTGGTTCCTAGACCGTATTGCGACCCACATTCTGGACTACCGTGATGAAGGTGAAGTGAAATTCTATGAAGGCAACTACAGCGAATACACTGAGTGGTTAAAACAGACATTGGGCGCTCAAGCGGCTGAACCACACCGCATTAAATACAAGCGTATGACCAAATAACTCTGTATTTGAAGTCTCTGGCCGCAATCTATTGCGGCCTTTTTATTACTTGTACATCACGCATCACACAACAAGATGCAGGATTCGCGACACTGCCTTCAATTAGGTCTAAACTTAATGGGTATAATTTTTCAATGATCGATACAGAGCCGAAGCTGGCACAGGTCAACGCTCAACAAGAGAGAGTACCATGATTGAAAGACGTCGCTTTTCACGCATCATCTATCAGATGCCTGCCACCTTATTGCAAGGTAAACATACCGTCACCACAACGATTCAGGATTTGTCGCTGCATGGGTTATTGCTCTCATGCCCTGACGCGGACAAATTAGTGCTCAATGAAATGGCACAAGTCCATTTCACACTACCAGACAGCGATGTCACTATTAATCTAGTCGCCAAGTTGATCCACATTCAAAACAACATTATTCGTGTCAGCATCAATCACATTGATATTGAAAGTATTGGCCATTTGAAACGTTTAGTTGAATTGAACATGGGTGATGAAAGTTTGCTCCATCGCGAACTGGAATACTTGTCTGATTTAGGGGATGAACCGGAAGAATAAGCGGCGGCCGTATTCACAACAACCGCACTCGCCGTTCAGACAGCCTTAAACACGATGAATGGCATCGTTCGCTTGTTTTAACAGGTTTTGACTTTCAAGCATAAATTGTTGTGAATAACTGCCAAACCAATCACTCACTTTGCTAAAGTTTTCCACAAAAGCTTGCTTCTCATGCCCGTCAAGTAAGGTTAACGCCTCACCAAAACAAGCATGAAAACGTTTTATCATCTCAACGTTCTCTTCCGATGAGAAAATGATATCGCCATACAAGTGAGGGTCTTGACCAAAAAGCCGTCCAACCATCGCCAGTTCTAAACGATAAATCGGTGAACTCAGCTGCAGTAATTTTTGGATATTCGGATTTTCTTTAGAAAGATGTAAACCGTATACAAACGAAGTGAAGTGACGCAGTGCTTGGATCAAGGTCATGCCATGATCGTGTTCTGCGGCATCAATCTGGCACAAACTCGCTCCCCATATCGAAAACTGTTTTAGCAACCACTGATAACTCTCTTCTCCTCGCCCATCGCAATAGACGATCACTTGCTTGGCCATACTAGGGACATCTGGACCAAACATTGGGTGTAATCCAACCACTGGGCCAGAGTGTGTTTTAAGCATCGCCTGTAGCGGCTTAGACTTAATCGATGTGAGGTCGCACAAAATACAATCGGCAGGCAAATGAGCAAGTTTTTCAATCACACCGACGGTTAAGTGAATAGGAACCGTCACTACAACCAAACCGGCATCATGCAGTATCTCATCGGCTTGATGCCAACCTTTACTGCCTAATACTTTCACCTGATAGCCCGACAGTTTGAACATACGGCCAAATAAACCACCAAGTTGACCATGACCGCCAATAATCACCACAGAGCGCAGCTCTGGGTTTAAGCACTTAAAGCCAGAATCCTTTTCACTGGCATAAGATTCACGCATAGTACGGCGCAAAATATCTTCAATCAGTTGTGGCGGGACGCCTTTTCTTTCCGCTTCAGCGCGGCGAGAAGCCAGCATCGCCGCTTCTCGATCGGGAGCATAAATCGGTAGACCATGTCGGCTCTTGACTTCCCCCACCTTTTCAACCAAAGCTAATCGGCGTGCAAGCAGCTCGACCATTTGTTTATCGACAGCATCAATTTGATCACGTAATTCGTTAAGTTCAACAGCCATGGCACTTCCCTTTATTCACCTTTTTTTAGGCGATTTTCTAAGAACGGAACGAGCTCTTGATGAGCATGTCGTAATAGTGCCTCAGTTGATGACCAATTAATACAGGCATCCGTAATCGATACACCGTATTCCATTTCGTTGCGAGGAAGGTCAGAAGATTGATTACCTTCATTGAGGTGACTTTCAATCATCAAGCCAATAATAGACTGATTTCCTTCACGAATTTGATGAATCACATCTTCAGCGACTAACGGCTGACGACGGTAATCTTTACGTGAATTAGCATGGCTGCAATCCACCATTAACGACGCATCCAATTTATGTTTTGCCATCTCTTGCTCACACTCGGTGACCGACACTGAATCGTAGTTGGTTTGCTTACCGCCACGTAAAATGACATGTCCATTTGGGTTGCCTTGAGTGGTAAGTAAGGCCACTTGCCCTTCACTATTAATGCCCATAAAGCGGTGGCTGGATGACGCCGCCTGCATCGCATTGATTGCCGTTGCTAAATTGCCATCGGTGCCGTTTTTAAACCCAATCGGCATCGACAAACCACTGGCCATTTCCCGGTGTGTTTGGGATTCCGTAGTGCGTGCACCAATCGCCGCCCAACTGAATGTATCAGCTAAATATTGAGGGCTGATCGGATCAAGCGCTTCGGTCGCCAGAGGGATCTCCATCTCCGCTAGCTCAACTAACAATTGACGACCAACGTGTAAACCATGTTCGATATCAAAACTGCCATCAAGATGAGGATCGTTAATCAGCCCTTTCCAGCCAACCGTTGTACGCGGCTTTTCAAAGTAAACACGCATGACAATGTACAGTTGATCACTCAACTGCTCTGAGAGTGATTTCAAGCGCTTTGCGTACTCTTTTGCCGCATCAATATCATGAATAGAGCAAGGGCCGCACACCACCAGTAAACGGTGATCTTTTTTATGGATAATATTGGCAATTGTCTGACGAGAGTGTTGGATGAACTGGCGAGCATGATGACTGAGCGGCAGCTTAGCTTTTAATTGTTCCGGAGTGATCAGCACTTGCTCATCACTGATATTAATATTACTTAGTTCACTTTTTTGCATCTCATCACCTGTAATTATTTGTTTACACAAAATCTTATTGCATACCTAAACACCAATAAAAGACAAATTAACAGGCTTTAAAAACATTTCAAGTGTAAATTTAAAAAAACATAATGCGTAAAAATAAAATTACACACGTATTTATCTTCTATTAAAGCAAAAAATATAAGCTGACGCGTATTTTATTCTCTCTATCTCACCTAAAATAGTGAGGATGAATCGTAAATCATACCCAAAGAGATTGGTGTTACAGTCTGGCCATCCGTACATAAATCCTAATGTATATAGAAAACTCTACGCTTAGGAAAATGAACAAAGCCAATACTACTGTAGCTTCAAGTGAAAAGGGGATCACCAAACCAACGGGTTTTTGACATGGATTTAATTCTTTCCTTACTGCAACAGATGTGTGTTTACCTCGTTCTCGCTTATATGTTGAGTAAAACACCCATTTTCTTGCCGCTGCTTAACATTTCCAGTCGAATTAGCCACAAAATCAGTACGTATGTTTTGTTTTCCCTCTTTTGCATCATGGGCACCTATTTTGGTTTGCAGATCAACGATGCGATTGCCAATACGCGGGCGATAGGTGCCGTCATGGGCGGGTTATTTGGTGGCCCCATTGTGGGCTTTGCGGTTGGATTTACTGGCGGTATGCATCGCTACACTTTAGGCGGTTTTACCGATGTGGCATGCGCCATTTCAACTACTGCAGAAGGTTTGATTGGTGGATTGCTGCACACCTATTTACTGAGAAAGGGCAAAGGGCGACTCCTGTTTAGCCCCAGCATTGTTTTTGCCGTAACACTGTTTGCTGAAATCGTGCAAATGTTGGTAATTTTGTTAGTCGCTAAACCGTTTGTTGATGCGTACGCCTTAGTCTCGACCATCGCCGCGCCCATGATCATCGCTAATTCAGTCGGCGCGGCGCTATTCATGAGTATTTTGCAAGACAGAAAAACCATTTTTGAAGAGTACTCCGCCACCTTTTCTCGTCGCGCACTGAATATTGCTGAGCGTTCAGTTGGCATTTTGGCCAACGGTTTTAATCCACACAATGCAGGTAAAGTCGCTCGAATTGTTTACGAAATGACCAATGTTGGCGCGGTATCCATCACCGATAGAGAAAAAATACTCGCGTTTATCGGTATCGGTGATGACCACCACAAACCCAATACGCCGATCTCATCACAAAGTACACTCGATGCGATCACCAAAAACCGCATTATTTACCTCGACGGAAAAGATTCCCCTTATCAATGCTCACTTTCTAAAAGCTGCAAACTCGGTTCAGCGTTAATCATTCCACTTAGAGCAGGTGATCGCGTAATTGGAACCATAAAGCTGTACGAGCCAAAACGTAAGCTTTTTTCAACCATTAACATGTCAATGGCGGAAGGGATTGCACAATTACTGTCAAGCCAAATTCTGTACGGTGAATACCAACAAAAACAGATGCTACTTTCCCGTGCCGAGATCAAACTGCTGCATGCTCAAGTCAACCCTCACTTTCTGTTTAATGCGCTCAATACCATTAGTGCCATCACCCGCCGTGATCCCGACAAAGCGCGAGAACTTATCCAGCATCTTTCGCACTTCTTTCGTAGTAACCTCAAACAAAATATTGAGACCGTAACTCTTAAAGAAGAGTTAGCACATGTCAAAGCTTACTTAACCATAGAGCAAGCGCGTTTTGCCGATCGCCTTGAAGTGGATATTGCCATCGATGATGCATTACTGCTTGAGCGCAATGTACCCAGTTTTACTCTACAGCCACTGGTAGAAAATGCGATAAAGCACGGCACCTCTAACTTGTTAGAAGGCGGGCGGGTACGAATCTACAGCCAAGTGCAAACGGAAGGATACAAAATTGTAGTGGAAGATAATGCGGGCAGTTACCAAGCTCCGAATGAAGATTACGATGGTTTAGGCATGCAAATTGTCAATAAACGCTTAACTAATAAATTTGGCGAACAAGCCGCACTAAAAACGGAAGTATTGGCTAATCAATACACACGAATGAGCTTTCTCATTCCTCATCAAGGATTTAACTAAGGGAATAACATGCTATCGGCACTCGTTATTGATGACGAACTGCTCGCTCGGGAAGAACTGACTGAGCTACTAGAAGAGACGGGCGATGTTGATGTAATTGGTCACGCCAGTAATGCGATCGAAGGGTTAAAAAAAATCAATCAGCTAAAGCCAGACGTGGTGTTTCTCGACATCCAAATGCCACAAGTTACTGGCATTGAGCTGCTAGGGATGCTTGACCCAGATACGATGCCCAATGTGGTGTTTGTCACCGCTTATGATCAGTATGCACTGCAAGCGTTTGAGGAAAATGCGTTTGATTATCTACTCAAGCCAGTTGACCCTGAGCGCTTAAAGAAAACGCTGCAACGTTTAGTTCGCCAAGGGCAAAAAAAGCAGGATTTTTCGATTTTATCACCAGCAGGGTTAGATCAAGTTCCCTGCATTGGATTAAATCGAATTGTGATCATTGCCACCACTGATGTCGAGTTTGCTTTGAGCGACATCAGTGGTGTTCATGTGCAAACCCATTTACAACGAGCCACCAGCCAACTAACGCTCAAAATTTTGGAAGAAAGAACGCCACTGGTTCGTTGTCACCGCCAGTATTTAATCAATACTAGGGCCATTAAAGAGATCAAATTATTGGACAATGGGCTAGCGGAAATCATCACCCTTAGTGATCACAAAGTGCCCGTCAGTCGACGTTATCTAAAAAATTTAAAAGAAGTTCTGGGTTTTCACTAACCGCAACGAATAGAAAATAACGGCGCTGAAGCTTTCACGCACAGCGCCATTTTTTTACTCACCAAGCAGTCGTTTCATCGCTTCTGAAGCTTGCTTCCACTGTTCAGTACTTTGCAGTTGAGGAAGATTAAAAGCACGACGTTTGAGTAGAGACTCAGCCGCTGGCACATCCAAAATCGGCAAATTATCCAACACTTCAATTTGAGCTGCGCGTTGATTGCACACTAAAATCATGTCACATCCAGCGGCTAGCGATTGATGCGCGCGCTCGGCAGGACCGCCCATGACAGATGCCCCTTCCATTGTTAAATCATCAGAAAAGACTAATCCTTTGAACCCTAACTGCTGGCGAAGTACTTGCTTCAACCAAAACCCAGAACCGCTGGCAGGTTGATCATCATAGTGAGGATAAATCACATGTGCAGGCATCATGGCATCGAGCACTCCAGCTTCAATCTGCGCTTTGAATATTGCCATGTCCTCTTCCATCACCGTGCTGCGCTCATCATAGGGCGTCTCAAGATGCGAGTCAGCGATTACCCCGCCGTGACCGGGAAAGTGTTTACCTGTTGTTGCCATGCCAGCCTCTTTCATGCCTTGCATATAGGCTGAACTGTGGCGAATGATGCTCTGTACATCATCACCAAAAGCACGATTACCAATCGCTTTACATGCATGACCTTTATCCAATACAGGAGCAAAGCTGAGATCAATATCATGAGCAATCAACTCCGCCGCCATCAGCCAGCCACCTTGGCGAGCTAATGCTTCACCATTATTCTGCTTGGCATACTGCTGCGCGGCAGGGATCAGCGAAAACCCATCACGAAAACGTTGTACTCGCCCACCTTCTTGATCGACACCAATCAAAATCGGACGTTTTGCTGCGTGGCGAATCGCTTTATTAAGCGCAAGCAACTGCGCGTTATCGTGATAATTACGCGCAAAAAGAATGACCCCGCCGACAGTGGGATGCTCAAGAATCTCTTTGTCTTCAGCGCTCAATTCACAGCCTGCCACATCTAGCCACAACGGTCCCATGCTCACTCCAAAAATTTACTTAAACAGTTAATTTAACGAGGTTATTCGCTTTGAATTTCTATTACAATGATTTTGTTTTCGAGTTGAAGGAGAAGCGAATGAAGAGCATTGAACGCTACATTGGTGTGATGTCTGGCACCAGCATGGATGGTGTCGATACAGCGCTGGTCGAAATGGATGGCAACCAAATTCGTTTATTGGCTCACGCTGATTTCCCAATGCCAGAAGATCTCAAACAGCGTTTGCTGAATGTCTGTATTGGGCAATCAACCAATGTGCAAGAGATTGGCGAGTTAGACCACTTGCTCGGCCATCTGTTTGCTGATGCAGTCATCGCTTTACTGGCTCAATCAGGCTATCAAGCGTGCGATATTCGCGCGATTGGCTGCCATGGCCAAACGGTTTTTCATCAACCCAACGGTAATACGCCTTTTACGATGCAACTCGGTGATGCCAATATCATCAGCAGCAAAACTGGCATCGACACGGTGGCTGATTTTCGGCGCAAAGATATGGCGCTCGGCGGCCAAGGAGCTCCATTAGTCCCTGCATTTCACGACACCATTTTCAAATCAACCGATTCGAGCGTTGTAGTACTCAATATTGGCGGCATCGCTAATATTTCGGTACTGCGGCCGCAGCAAAAAGTATTAGGCTACGATACGGGCCCGGGCAATATGTTGATGGATGCGTGGTGCTTTGAACAGACAGGCCATAAGTTTGATGATAATGGCATGTGGGCGAGATCGGGAAAGGTACACCAACTACTACTCGAACGTCTCAATCAAGAGCCGTACCTTGCGTTGAATGCACCGAAAAGTACAGGTCGCGAGCTGTTTAATCTCCCTTGGCTTCAGCAGATATTGGCTGAGTTTTCGTTAGCAGCAGAAGATGTGCAACGTACACTCTGTGAATACACAGCACTCACCATCGCCACGCAAGTCGCACACTACCAATGTGGGCCAGCGCCGGAATTGCTGCTGTGTGGGGGCGGTGCCCGTAACCCGCTATTAGTTGAACGTTTGCAGGCCCATTTAGCACACTGGCGCATCATGCCCACCAGCGATAAAGGGGTGGATAATGACTACATGGAAGCAATGGCTTTTGCTTGGCTTGCTCAACGTCGTCTGCATAATTTACCCAGCAATCTACCAGAAGTAACCGGAGCAAGCGCTCTCGCTTCGTTGGGTGTGGTCTATTTTACTCATTAATAAGTAAGGAATGGTATGACTAATGACGCGCTGCTCTCTGCGCTTTCTCACCTTATTTCCGAAGGTCGCAACCCTGACACAATGGATATTGACCTACTATCAGCACAAGAAATTGTAGAACGGCTCAATCAACAAGATAAACACGTTCCGCTGGCCGTCGAAAAAGTCATTCCGGAGATCGCCTTAGCCGTGGATCGAATTACCTATGCATTCAAACATGGTGGTCGATTAATCTACATTGGCGCAGGAACCAGTGGTCGATTAGGCGTTCTTGATGCATCAGAGTGCCCTCCAACATTTGGGGTTAGCGATCAGATGGTGATTGGTTTGATTGCCGGTGGGAAAGAGGCCATGTTCAGTGCTAAAGAAGGGGCGGAAGATTGCGCAGAACTCGGCATTCAAGATCTCAAAAGTATTCATTTTACGGATCAAGATGTGGTTGTTGGCATTGCCGCTAGTGGGCGAACACCTTATGTCATCGGTGCCTTGGAGTATGCTAATGATTTGGGCGCGACAACCATTGCCCTATCATGTAACCCGGATTCCCCGATTGCAGAATTGGCGCAAATAGCCATTAGCCCTGTCGTTGGGCCAGAAGCTCTGACCGGTTCAACGCGCTTAAAATCCGGTACAGCGCAGAAGCTGGTACTCAACATGCTCACCACCGCTAGCATGATCCGTCTTGGTAAGAGTTACCAAAATTTAATGGTCGATGTTAAGGCCACTAACCGAAAACTCATCGCCAGAGCGGTGCGAATTGTGATGCAAGCAACCGACTGTGAACGCGCTGAGGCTGAATACTTATTAGCCCAAAGCAACAACAATGTAAAAGTAGCGATATTGATGCACTTGACGGGGTTAAGTTATGCAGAAGCTATGGATAAATTGACTGAGTCTGATGGTTTTCTTCGCCGGGCAATGGAAAGTGAACACGAGAGCCACTAGTGGCTCTGGCTCTGTTTGATCAACGAGACGACTATTTCACCTTCCGTAGGTAAAAACTCCTGAATAGAATGATGCATCTGGATACGGCCTTTGACGTTCACCATAAACAGTGGCAAAACAAAATGTTCTTTGTTCTGCTGGAGATAATCTTGGTAGGTGAAACTTTCGCTCAGTTTTGTGTGCTTAATTTCTGCACCTTGGTTGATCAAACTGGCTAATTTTTTATAACTCACTTCACCATTAAAAAGTGATAAACCGTGATATTCCTGAGCCACTTTGTGTTTATCGCTGCTATTGTCATTGGCATGATCGTTCAAACAAAATACGCGTTTTTCACCGAAATCACTGAGAAAATGCATGCAAGCCATAATATTGAAATGCTTATCAGGGCTAAGTGCAACCACATGACCAATACCAATCAAATCTAAATATTCATCGGCGTGGCTTGATATCGGATTACCATAATAATTGGCTAGCCCCGCCATTCGCGCCTGACTAATGTAGTCCCAGTTAGAATCGGTGAGCACAACGCGACAATCATATTTCGCAAACGCCTTTCCAAGCGCTCGAGCGACGTCATTCGCACCAATAATCAAAAAACCACGCGGAGCAGGTTCTGCCACCTTCAATGCCATTGCAATAGGACGCGCCGTCGCACTTTGTAAAATCACCGTTCCAATAATGACCATAAACGTTAAAGGCACTAATAGTGTCGCTCCCTCTACACCTGCCGCTGTCAGTTTGATAGCAAATAGAGAAGAAATAGAAGCAGCCACAATACCGCGAGGCGCCACCCAAGCCAAAAAAGCTTTCTCTTTGAAAGATAATGAGCTGCGCACGGTTGCAATAAAAATAGACATCGGACGGGAAACTAACTGCATTACCACCAACAACAGCAATGCACTCCACCCTAATGCTTGGAAATCAGCCAGCTCGATGCGTGCAGCCAAAAGGATAAAGAGGCCAGTGATTAGCAAAATAGTCAGGTTTTCTTTGAAATGAAGAATATGCTGAATATTGACGTTTTTAGCATTTGCCAGCCACATCCCCATCACCGTCACCGTCAGTAAGCCAGACTCTGACTCGATGGCGTTAGAAGCGGAAAAGACTCCAAGTACCACAGCCAATACAGCAAAAGGCTGTAAATATTCAGGCAACATGCCTCGCCTCAATATGACAGCGACGGCTTGGCCAGCGGCCGCTCCTATACTTAAACCAACACCAATAATTAAAGAGAAAACGTATAAGCTATGCGCTTCACTGCTAGAGATAATAAACTCATACACCATCACCACAAACAGTGCACCCAACGGGTCGATGAGTATTCCTTCCCAGCGCAATATATTGGAAAGTCGAGCATTTGGCCGCACGGTACGTAGCAGCGGTACTATGACGGTCGGCCCGGTAACTACGGTCAAACTGCCAAACAGCAGCGCAAGTGACCAATCAAAGTCCAATAAATAATACGACGCAACGCTGGTTATTCCCCATGAAACTAGGGCTCCAAGCGACACAATGCTCCACACAGTGTGGTTGACGCCGCGAATATCTTTGAAGTTGAGTGTGAGGCTACCCTCAAACAAAATCACCGCAACCGCAAGAGAAATCAAAGGGAATAATAATTCTCCCAATAGCTGCTGAGGTTCTAACCACCCAGTCAACGGACCAACGACAATGCCCGCAATTAATAAAAATAAAATAGCAGGAAGACGCAACTTCCATGCTAACCACTGGCACGTCAAACCAAGAACGCCAATGGCTGCAATAGCTAAAGCAATAAACTCTTCATGCATATATTTTCTCTAACAGCGATATCTTAAATGGATAACCCATCAATAGGTGGGTTAATTAGAAAACTCATTCCAACCCCGTTGCCATTCCATGCGAAAGCGCTGTGCTTGCTCGGTTCCTTCGCACGCACCTTCATAATAGAGTCCTGACAATCCAATTTGATAGGCGAAATTGGGGTTACAATACTCGCTTAGCCCTTTAACGTATCCCGCTTCGTAATCCGCTTGTTGCACCGAACCGAGCTCAGAAAGCTTTTTATAGCTGCGCTGAGTATGGCCTGTGACTCCATCTTGATAACCAATTTGTTGCCAATCTCCGTTTTGTGCTAATTCAGCATCAGAGGCCGCACACCCAACCATCAACACAGCAGCGCACAATACACTTAATTTTTTCATTGTTGTCCTTAAGTTCTTATTTTCATTCAATTAGCCTAGCAGATTGCTTGTAAGATGCCACTCATTGCCTCCCACCAGCAAAGCATTATTGATCCAGATGATGAGACGAGCCTTAAACCACTTATTGTGTGAAATAGCCACTTAACTGGCTATAGTGCCGCTCACTGGAAAAGCAGATGTTTCTCGTCACAGAGCCCTTTATTATCCACAGTGAGCTTAATTCATTCATAAAGGACAATTGCTATGATGTGGTTTCTTACCTGTGTCGCAGCCCTACTGGCCGGATACTTTATCTACGGCGCTTTTGTAGAAAAAGTATTTGGTATTAACGAGAACCGTAAAACACCGGCCCACACCATGAGTGATGGCGTGGACTATGTTCCTATGTCGACCAAAAAAGTCTACTTGGTACAATTGCTTAATATTGCTGGCGTAGGCCCAATTTTCGGCCCAATCATGGGCGCACTCTATGGTCCTGCAGCAATGTTGTGGATTGTCGTCGGCTGTATTTTTGCAGGTGCGGTACATGACTACTTTTCAGGCATGTTGTCGGTACGCAATGGCGGCGCTTCAGTGCCAACCATTACCGGCCGTTACCTAGGCAATGGCGCCAAACATTTTATGAACATTTTTGCCATTGTACTGTTACTGCTTGTGGGGGTTGTTTTCGTTTCTGCGCCTGCGGGGATGATCACCAATCTGATTAACGAGCAAACGAGTCTAACGGTGAGCATGACCTCAATGGTGGTGATCATTTTCGCTTACTACATTCTCGCCACCATCGTTCCTGTCGATAAAATCATCGGCCGCTTCTACCCACTGTTCGGCGCATTGTTAATCTTTATGTCGGTTGGCTTAATGACCGCGATTGCACTTTCCAGTGAACACACTGTGATGGGCGGTTTTGAAATGAGCGACATGTTCAGCAACATGAACCCGAACGACCTACCACTTTGGCCTGCGCTCTTTATCACGATTGCTTGCGGTGCTATCTCTGGTTTCCATGCAACTCAGTCGCCATTGATGGCTCGCTGTATGGAAAATGAAAAAAATGGCCGCTTCGTGTTTTACGGTGCCATGATTGGTGAAGGCATTATCGCACTTATCTGGTGTGCGATTGCACTCTCTTTCTTTGGCTCATTGGAAGGATTATCAGAAGCAGTGAAAAACGGCGGCCCAGGTAACGTTGTGTACAGCGCATCCTTTGGCTTATTAGGTGTGTTTGGCGGCATCATCGCCTTCTTGGGTGTGGTTATCCTACCCATCACCTCTGGCGACACTGCATTTCGCTCTAGCCGTTTAATCTTGGCTGAATATTTCAATATGGAACAAAAAACACTGCGTAATCGCTTGTTCATGGCACTGCCGCTGTTTGTTTTGGGTGCCATTCTCACTCAAGTGGATTTCGGTATTATTTGGCGCTACTTCGGTTTTGCCAACCAAACCACAGCAGTAATGATGCTTTGGACCGCTTCCGCCTATTTACTACGCCATAACAAACTGCATTGGATTGCGACTATCCCCGCGATGTTTATGACCACGGTTTGTGCTACCTTCATTCTTAATAACAGTGCATTAGGCTTTGGCTTACCGATGCAAGCATCGACCATTGCCGGTATTTTGTTCTCACTGTCCGTAACCGTATATGTAATTAGAATCTCCAAAGGTAAAGGCGACATCGAACTTACCGATGAAGAAAAACCGAAAGCAGTCACAGAAACTGCATAGTGTGAATGACGCTTCGCTTGCGTTATAGAAAAGGGCTTCCATCTGGAAGCCCTTCTTCTTTTATTGGTACGTCTAATTCAAATACTTTTTATTGACTAGTCGATTTGCTTGATTTGCAGCTCTTTGGGCACTTCAAAAAACATGTTCTCTTCTCGTCCAAGCACTTCTTCAACCGATTGAGCACCAAGCTCTTTAATACGATCTAGGATCTGATTCACTAATGCTTCGGGTGCCGATGCACCGGCCGTGACGCCAACGGTTTTCTTACCATCAAACCACGTTGGATCAATATCTTCAGGGCAATCAATCAAGTAACCCGGCGTTCCGAGCTTTTCCGCCAATTCTTTTAAACGCGTAGAGTTTGATGAGTTTTTCGAGCCCACCACCACCACCAAATCAACATCCAATGCAAGTTGACGCACCGCATCTTGGCGGTTTTGTGTCGCGTAACAGATATCATCTTTACGTGGTCCCTGAATATCCGGAAACACTTCACGCAATTTATCAATCACATCGGCTGTTTCATCCACCGACAAGGTGGTTTGGCTAACATAATGTAAATTAGTCGGATCTTTAACGATAGCTTTTAGTGATTCAACATCTTCCGGTTTTTCAACCAAATACATGCCGCCTTTTTTACTGGCGTATTGGCCCATGGTTCCTTCCACTTCAGGATGACCTGCATGGCCAATCAGCACTACTTCCATACTGCGGCGACTGGCTCGAGCCACTTCCATATGCACTTTAGTCACCAAAGGGCAAGTGGCATCAAACACGGTTAATGCACGCGCTTTCGCTTCAAGTCTCACCGCTTGCGAAACGCCATGAGCAGAAAAGATCACAATATTGTCATCAGGTACTTCGTGTAAGTCCTCAACAAAAATGGCCCCGCGCTGCTTCAGCCCTTCCACCACAAAGCGGTTATGCACCACTTCATGTCGTACATAAATCGGAGGCTGATACAGCTCAAGTGCGCGTTCAACAATGCTGATCGCACGATCAACACCGGCGCAAAAACCACGAGGGTTGGCTAACAATATTTTCATTTCATTGCTCATTGAATAGGGTTATCGCAAGTTGCCAATTATTCTACAGACAAAATTTCAACATCAAAAATGACATCTTGTCCTGCAAGTGGGTGGTTAAAATCAACCGTTACCGAATCGCCCGCAATAGCGGTGATAATACCAGGAATTTCTAAGCCATCGCGGCCACTAAACGCCATAATCGTGCCAACTTCCACCTCAGTATTACCGGCAAATTTGGCGCGATCCATATGGTGGATGTTATCTGGGTTAGACAAACCAAACGCGTCTTCGGCTTTTAACTCAATGGTTTTGGATTCTCCGGCACTCAGACCGATTAAGCACAACTCAAAATTGTCGCTTAGACTGCCATCACCAATAACCAATTTCGCTGGTTTGCCCATATTATGAGTGCTATCCGCAATAGAGCCATCTTTTAATTTAATGGTGAAGTGTAGGGTTACCGCACTGTTTGCTTTTATTGTCGTCACGTGATTTCTCTTTATTTATTTTTAGTGTGGAGACAAGGCATCCATAACGACATAAAAATGCCCGTTTTTAGTACGCCTATCGCCACCGTATTTTTAGAGATGAAGAGTAAACAAAAAGCGCCACCTGAATCAACAGACAGCGCTTAGGGTTATTCAACTATTTTAGCCATTATGAGTGCGCATCGTCTTTTTTACGAAAGCCATCAAGGATAATCATTGCTGCACCAAGGCAAATAGCACTGTCAGCCAAGTTAAACGCTGGCCAGTGATAATTGCCCCAGTAGAAATCAAGATAATCAACCACAAAACCGTGCACGATACGATCAAACACGTTGCCGATTGCGCCACCAATAATCATGGCATAAGCGATATTATGCCACTTCTCTTGCGCAGGCAGCTTACTCATCCAGTAAGTGAGTAGCCCTGTCACCGCAAAGGCGATAGCAGTAAACAACCAACGTTGCCAACCCGCTTGATCGCCTAAAAAGCTAAATGCCGCACCATAGTTATGTACATAAAGTAGGTTAAAAAAAGGCATTACTTCGATGCGATTTGCCCAACCATACCCCATATTATCCATGACCATCAGCTTTATACCGACATCAAGGGTAAAGACCAGAAGCGCTAGCCATAGCCAGCGAACTCCTGATTGTTTCCAAGTAAGCGTCTGCTCTGCCATATTGAATCCCAATATTATTAAGCGAACTTACGAACTTCGCCTTCACCATCCACGTTCGACACACAACGGCCACAAATAGTTTCATGACCAGTGATAGTGCCAACGTCAGGAGTATGATGCCAACAGCGATCGCACTTCTCTGCTTCCGTTGCGCTCACCAACACAAACAAACCTGTTGTTTCCGTTGCTTGTGCCGCATCGCTTTTCTCAGCCAGAGGCTTCACTATCGCTTTTGATGTCAGCAGTACAAAACGCAGTTCATCTTCAAGCTTGTTCAACTGAGCCACTAAAGCATCATCAGCAAACAGCACCACTTCAGCTTGTAATGAGCCACCAATGATTTTTTCACTACGAGCGGTTTCAAGCAACTTGTTCACCGAGCTACGAACTTTTTGCATCTCTGCCCAAAATTCATTGTTCAACTCTTCGCCTTCAGTTAACCCAAACAGACCTTCAAACCACTCACCCGTGAAGACAAATTTTTCACGCGGCTCGCCATTAGCTTGCATCGCTGGCATTTCGTTCCAAATTTCATCAGCCGTAAATGACATGATCGGTGCCATCCAACGAACCAAAGCCTCAACGATGTAATACAGCGCCGTTTGACAGCTACGCTGTGCATGTGCACCTTGTTTAGCGGTGTATTGGCGATCTTTAATCACATCAAGGTAGAACGAACCCATTTCAATTGAGCAGAAGTGCATCAAACGTTGGATCACGCCATGCGTATTATACTCTTCATATGCTTTGACAATTTCTTGTTGCGCCGCAAAGGCACGGCCTACGGCCCAGCGATCCAGCGACACCATCTCGTCAGCTGCAACCATATCCGTTGCTGGGTTAAACCCATTGAGGTTGGCTAAGAAGAAACGTGCTGTATTACGGATACGGCGATAAGCATCCGCCGAACGTTTTAGAATTTCGTCAGAAACCGCCACTTCACCAGTGTAATCAGTCGATGCAACCCATAGACGCAGGATGTCTGCACCCAGTTTATTGGTGACATCTTTTGGCGCAACCACGTTGCCGATTGATTTTGACATCTTGCGGCCATGACCATCGACCACAAAGCCATGCGTCAATACTTGTTTGTAAGGCGCAGCACCTTTCATTGCTACCGATGAAATCAATGAAGATTGGAACCAACCACGATGCTGATCTGAACCTTCAAGGTACAGATCTGCACCGTGACCATTGAACTCTTCGCGCTTATCAACAACGGCGTAGTGAGTCACACCAGAGTCGAACCACACATCCAGCGTATCGAGTACTTTTTCGTAATGCTTGGCATCTTCTTCGCCCAAGATCTCAGCAGTGTCAACATCCCACCACGCTTGAATCCCTTTTTGTTCTACCAATTGCGCCACTGTTTCAATCAGCGCAGGGCTATTAGGATGAAGTTCTGCCGTCTCTTTATGCACAAATAGCGCAATCGGTACACCCCAAGTACGCTGACGAGAAATACACCATTCAGGACGACCTTCAATCATTGCTTCGATGCGGCTTTGACCCCATTCAGGCATCCACTGTACACCTTTGATCGATTCTAGAGCTTGGGCGCGCAGACCGGCTTGCTCCATAGAAACAAACCATTGTGGTGTTGCACGGAAAATGATTGGGGTTTTATGACGCCAGCAATGAGGATAACTATGCTCGTAGGCATGGTGGTGCAACAAAGCACCTTTTTCTTTCAGTACTTCAAGTACAGAGTCATTCGCTTTAAACACATGTTGACCAGCAAATAGCTCGGTGTCTGCTAGATATACGCCGTTTGAACCGACAGGGTTGGCTACTTCAAGGCCGTATTGCTGACCGACCACGAAGTCTTCTTGACCATGACCAGGTGCAGTATGAACGACACCAGTACCCGATTCAGTAGTTACGTGCTCACCCAAAATCGCAGGCACAGTAAATGCGTAAAATGGATGATTAAAAGACATTAGTTCAAGGTCTGCGCCTCGGCAAAAACCAAGATTGTGGTAATGACTGATACCAGCACGATCCATGACACTTTTTGCAAGTTCTGACGCAACGATAATGCGTTCAGCAGAGCGTTCACCGTCTGCTTCAATTTGCAGCAAAACATATTCAAGATCATCACGTAAGCAGACTGCGCGGTTAGCTGGCAAGGTCCAAGGTGTGGTTGTCCAAATGACAATCGACACTTCACCGTGGCCGGCGTGATCAGCCGCGAGCGTGAACTTTTCAAGCAGCGCCGCTTCATCGGCTGCTTTGAATCGTACGTCAATCGAAGGTGACACTTTATCTTTGTATTCAACTTCCGCTTCAGCCAGTGCTGAACCACAATCAGTACACCAGTGAACAGGTTTGAAACCTTTCAGCAGGTGGCCTTTATCGGCAATTTTACCCAATGCGCGAATAATGTTCGCTTCGGTGGCGAAATCCATGGTGCGATAAGGTTTATCCCACTCACCCATGATGCCCAAACGCTTAAAGCTCTCTTTCTGGCCTTCCACTTGACCTGCTGCATATTCACGGCATTTTTCACGAAACTCAGCCGCGGTCACTTTCTGGCCCGGTTTGCCGACTTTTTTCTCTACCATCAATTCGATAGGTAGGCCGTGACAGTCCCAACCTGGGATGTAAGGCGCGTCAAAACCAGATAAGGTTTTCGATTTGATAATAATGTCTTTAAGAATCTTATTCAGTGCGTGACCAATATGAATATCACCGTTGGCATAAGGAGGGCCATCGTGCAATACGAAAGATTTTTTGCCTTTTTTGGCTTTACGGATTTCGCCGTAAAGATCTTCTTGATACCAACGCTTTAACATTTCTGGCTCACGTTTAGCCAGATCGCCACGCATTGGAAACCCTGTTTCAGGTAGGTTCAGGGTATCTTTATAATCACTCATCGATTCTTAATTCCGTTATATTGGGCGACGTTAGACATGATATTAATCGGTGGAATAATCCGACTAATTCTTTAGCTGATGCAACCACACCCTTGCCGCATCAGCATCCAATTCAATTTGTTGCTTTAACGCTCCAAAAGATTCAAATTTCTTTTCATCTCGAAGCTTATGTAAAAGTGCCACTTCTAGCTGTTTGCCATATAAATTGGCATGAAAGTCAAACAAGTGTACTTCAAGTTGTTGGCGAACCCCGTTGACTGTTGGCCTATTACCAATATTGGCAATTCCTCCGATAGGCGAGTTATCAAGGCCATAGACATTGACGACGTAAACACCAGAGACCGGTGAAACACAGCGCTTAAGCGGAATGTTCGCTGTAGGAAAACCAATGGTTCGCCCTAACTTTTGACCATGCGACACTCGACCACTGATACCGTAATCACGACCGAGCATCTGCTTAGCTAACACTAAGTCATCGCTTGCTAAAGCGTTACGAATAGCAGTACTACTCACTCTTTGTTGTTGCAAGCAAAAACTGTGGGTACTTACCACCTCAAAACCAAACTGTTGTCCAGCTTGCTGCAGCATACTGAAATTACCTTGGCGATTTTTACCAAAACAAAAATCATCACCAATCACCAGAAACTTAACACCCAACTGAGCGACCAACAAGTCACGAATAAAAGCTTCTGCCGTTAAATTAGCAAAGTGCTGGTTAAAATTCACACATAACAATCTGTCAACCGACTGCTTGTTCAGTTGCACAAATTTATCACGTAATCGAGTTAATCGAGCTGGTGCATTGTGCTTGGCAAATAATTCTAATGGCTGCGGTTCAAACGTCATGACCACCGAAGGTAAACCCAATAATTGCGCTTTCTTGGATACTTGCTTCAAAACTTGCTGATGTCCTAAATGAACACCATCAAAGTTTCCGATGGTTAATACACAGCCATGATGCTGTGGCTTGATATTGTGAATGCCGCGAATCAATTCCATTAGAAAATGCTTAAAACCTATAGTTCTCAATTAGCAAGGTGCGAAACCGACGGATTATATACTAATCACCATTAATCTGTCGCCGCTTTTAAGTCTTTTAAACGCACGCCAAGCACGGCTAGGCAAAGCAAATAACTGACCGCACCGATACTGATCAGCATCACCAATGATGTAGCCCTCTGTGTCAGACTCCACTCTAGCCACGTTGACATTTCTTCCAATTGCCAAACAATGACCACAACCATCGCACTGCTGGCTACCATTAACCGAACAATAAAACCAATAGTTTTACGGGTGATCTGATACACCCCTTGCACATGTAACCCTCGGTAAAGCAGTGCCATGTTGATAAAAGCAGATAATGACGTAGCTAACGCCAAACCAACATAACTTAAATGCCACGCTAAAAGTGCATTGAAGACCATATTAGAGATCATGGCGATAATGCCATAACGAACTGGCGTTTTGGTGTCTTGCCGAGAGTAGTACCCTGGTGCAAGCACTTTGATCAGCATAAAACTGATCAAGCCCAAACCAAATGCATAGAGTGACAACGCCGTTTGATTGACATCATTCGGGGTAAACTCACCTCGCATAAATAGCACCATAAGCATCGGTTTTGCCAACACAATCAGGCCTAACATCGCAGGAAAACCGAGCAGACAAACCATACGAATACCCCAATCCATGGTTTGCGAAAATCCTTCGCTGTGGGCATCAACATGTTTACGGGATAATGCAGGCAAAATAACGGTAGCGATCGCAATACCAAATAAGCCTAACGGAAATTCTAGCAAACGGTCTGAATAGTAAAGCCAGCTGATGGAGCCCGTTTGTAAGAAGCTGGCAATGAAGGTGTCCAGCAATAAGTTAATTTGACTGACCGATACCCCAAAAAGAGCGGGCAACATCAAAGTGCGAATTTTCACAACCCCCGGTTCATTCCAGCCCCATTGAGGCCAAACCAATAAACCTGCTTTGAGCAAAAATGGAATTTGGAATAGAAACTGGACCAATCCCCCAAGAAGGACGCCAATCGCCAAGCCAATTTCCGGTTGCTGCAAGTGCGGCGACAAAAACCAAGCGCAACCGATGATCATCACATTCAAAAATACAGGGGTAAAAGAAGAGACGGCAAATTTGCCCAGGGTATTGAGAATCGCTCCTGATAAAGCAACAAAAGTGATGAACCATAAGTAAGGAAAAGTGATTTTTAATAATAAACTCGCAAGCTCAAACTTATGCGCATCAGGACCATCATTAAGCCAATCTAAAAACCAACCAGCCCCAAACAGTGCCGTGACCGCACCAGAGCATAAGATCCCCACAACAGTCACCAAAGTGACAATAACCCCCAATGTGCCAGATGCTTTAGCGATCAGCTCGCGTGTTTTATTGATATCTCCGGATGAATGGTATTCGGTCAGTACTGGAACAAACGCTTGAGAAAACGCCCCTTCGGCAAATAGCCGACGTAAAAAGTTAGGAATTTTATTAGCAAAGAAAAAAACATCGGCACTCGCACCTGCCCCCATCAAATTCGCAACAACTACGTCACGAACTAGGCCCAACACACGAGAAATCAACGTCATAGCACTGACAATCAAGCCAGATTTGAGTAGGCGTTTGCTCACTATTACCTCGAAAAACAAGCCAAAACGTCATTATCCACAGCAACACGTAAGGAATGTCAGTGCGAGATCAGATAAGTATTAGCATTGGAAAAAAAATACTGTTAGAATCCCCGCATCTTAACCGCGATGACCTTCCTATACCAAAATTTGTTTGGCCTAGAACGGTTTTTGCACAAATCATTTGACAATTGAGAGCAAATAAGGGATATTCCCCGCCCTTAAATTGTCACCGAACTAAGTTTTTGGGAGTTAGACCCTTGGCAAATAGTAAATCTGCTAAGAAGCGCGCTATCCAAGCTGAGAAACGTCGTCAGCATAATGCTAGCCGTCGTTCTATGATGCGCACTTACATGAAGAAAACCATCGCAGCTATCGCAGCTGGCGATAAAGAAGCTGCAACTGCTGCATTTGCTGCAGTTACACCAATCCTTGACCGTATGTCGACTAAAGGTCTTGTTCACAAGAACAAAGCTGCTCGCCATAAGTCTCGTTTCGCTGCAGCAATCAAGGCTCTATAATTTAGACTTGGTTCCAAGCGAAAATAAAAACCGGCTAAGGCCGGTTTTTTTATATCCGCAGCGTAAAGTAAAGTATTTACTCTAATTTTAATATAAAAAAATCCGAACTATGTTACTGAAACATAATTTCGGATTGTGTATTTTTCAAAACACTAGCGGCAGTATAGACCGTGTAACAACTCAATCATCGCCTTGATCTCATGACTGCTGAGTGTGTAGTAAACCGTCTGAGCTTCTTTTCTTGTATCCACTAACCCATCTCTTCTTAACCAAGCAAGATGCTGCGAAAGTGCCGATTGACTCAATTCTAATTTCCCACATAGCTCACCAACCGACAGTTCTTGATTGTGTAATAAACACAATATTTGTAGGCGTCTTTCGTTAGCCATAGCCTTTAACAACACCACTGCTTTAGCGGAATTTTTTTCCATTTCTTGTAGGTTCATGAATAAGCTCCCTTGGAACAACTTCTTACATCAAACGCATCACAAGTTTGCATCTTCCTTAACCCAACAGGTTATGAGTTTATAAGTAAGGTTAGTACCTTTTTCTACGTAGTTTAATTGTTATACCGTTTATGACGGCAACCATTCAATAGAGCGTCAATAACGGCATCAGAAGGCGTATAACCAGTTTAGATTAGTATTACTTGGCAAGCGATAATTAATAATATTGCTAGATAATGAGATAGTAATCTATTTATCGTTAGTAGTGAAAGCATCAGACAAACAAATTATTAAAATCTGCATCGCAAACATTTTTCACTGCCGGATGTTGGATCATCCTCTCAGCAAAAATGACGTAGTACTCTTCTTTTAAATCATCAATCTGACCGATCAGTTGCAAAGGAAGATCATCACCAACTTCAGTCACATAGATTGAGGGCGCTAAAAAAATTGCATCATGATGATAACGCGCAAAAGCTTTCATCAGTGCCGCATCATCAAACTCCCCCAGAATATTCGGCTTCAGGCCTTGACGGTCAAACCATTGCAATAGATTCCGCCCCATCGCGGTTCGGCTTCCCGGTATCAACAACTTTCTCTGCTCTAAAATGGCGGGAAAAGAGACATTTTCAACCTTGCCTGAACAAAAAAAACTCATGTGACTCTCACCCAGTTTTTTGCTGAACAGGCCAGGGCTTTGGCTGGAATCGACGGGATAATCAGAGAGAATCATATCCAATTTGTGTTGTGAAAGTTGCTCTAACAACATTTCATGGGTCGATTCAAAACAACGCAAGTGGATACTGCTATCGGCCGGGACCGTCGTCATCAGTATTTTACTGACAAGCCGTTTAGAGAGGGCATCCGCCACTCCTACATCAAACAGCAGATTAGAGCGCTGACTATAATTGACAATATCGAGCATCTCATAACTTAAGCCGAACATCCGGTCAGCATATTTAAAAACCAGTTGCCCAAGTTCTGTCGGTTCAATGCTACGACCATTACGCTTAGTAAGCTTACCATCCATGCGCTCTTCAAAAGCCTTAATTTGCCCAGTGACGGTTTGCGGAGTCAAGAAGAGTGCTTCTGCAGCTTTAGTGACCGATCCCTGCTTGCATACCATCCAGAAGTAGTAAAGATGATTGTAGTTGAGGTGAAACATGATAAGGACACTCAATTTTATCTGGTCGTTGTTTATAACAAACCCAAGCCAAATGAGCAATTAACTCGGAAAAACCGAACTTAAGAACGTTAGCTAATCTTAATACCGAGCAGTTAGAGTTCAAAAATGACAACTTCGTCATAAAATATCTAAAACTAGCGTCCCTCGCCCTCCTCCTCCACATTGTTAAAATCACATAACATCATGAAAATTCAATAAATAAAGAATTAAAAGTCACCGTGAAACTTGTTTTTATCAGAGTTATCAATGAGAAACACACTGTCATATAAATGAAATAATTATTCTCTACTATCTCGCTCAGATTCAACAACAGACCGAACAACACTCAAAAGGTCAATGGAGAAAAGAAAATGAACCAAGCGACAACTACTGCTGCACCCATTGCGAGTACCACTCGCTGGCTGCGTTGGGCGAACTTGGCATTCATGCTCTACCTACTGCTACTTGCAGTGGCGATGGTAGGTAGTGGATTTAAATGGGCGACAGGTGATCAAGCTAAGGTACTGTTTGAGTTTGCCTCACACCCAATAGCGGGGTTGATGATAGGGTTAGTCGCCACAGCATTGATTCAATCTTCAAGCACCGTAACCTCTATCATTGTCGGTCTTGTGGCTGGCGGATTACCTGTTGAAATGGCGATCCCAATGGTTATGGGTGCCAATATTGGCACCACAGTAACCAACACGCTTGTTAGCCTTGGACACGTTCGTTGCCAAGTCGAATTTAAACGCGCTTTTGCAAGTGCAACAATTCACGACTTCTTTAATCTTTTGGCGGTACTGATTTTCCTACCGTTAGAGATGATGTTTGGTATTTTAGAGAAAATTTCTCATTGGCTTGTGTCACCTTTGCTCTCTACTGGTGATATGAGCATGAAAGGACTCGATTTTATCAAACCTATCACGAGCCCAATTATCACGGCACTAAAAGGCCAGCTGATCACTTTTGGTGAAGTTGTAGGTGGCGTGATGTTGATTGTTCTTGGTATTGCGACCATTTTTGTGGCTATCACTGTCATGGGTAAGCTCATGAAGAGTTTGATGGTGGGTCGTGCGAAAGAGATACTCAAAGATGCCATTGGGCGCGGACCGCTGCACGGTATCCTTTCAGGTTCAATCGTCACTGTATTGGTTCAATCTTCTTCAACTACCACCAGTTTAATGGTTCCGCTGGTCGGCACTGGTGTATTGAAAGTACGCGATGTTTACCCATTCACTTTAGGGGCTAATATTGGCACTTGCATTACCGCCCTACTCGCGGCAACGGCCGTTTCTGGTGAGTTTGCGGTATTTGCCTTGCAAATTGCTTTAGTCCACTTAACCTTTAATGTATTAGCCACTGTGTTGATCTATGGTGTTCCGTTTTTACGTGAACTGCCAATTAAAGGCGCAGAAATGATTGCTGAGATGGCAACAAAGAATAAAGCGGTCGTTGCGGGTTATTTACTATCGGTCTTTATCATTATGCCTGGCGGTATACTGGCACTAACGGCTTAAGTAACGAACAAACCACACGACAGATCAAAAAAAATCCCCGAGCAACGCTTCGGGGATTTTTTACAACTAGAAAACAGTACTTTTTAATAATGCGAGAGAGCAACTAAACCGAAAACGGGTACTGGATGGCATCATGACATTGGTAGCCTTCAATCCAGAAATCATCCAAGGTAACCCAAGTTTCAAGATCTTCTAGCGTTTTAATTTCCGGGTTGATATGAAACTTCGCCATAGGTAGTGGATCACGCTTAAGTTGTACATCTTTCATCAACGCCAGTTGGTCTTCATAGATATGCGCATTGACGATCTTATGGTAGGCCACGCCCGCTTTTTTGCTAGTAATTTGCGCCATAATTGCGAGGAACACGTAGACCTGAACCATATTAAAATTCAAGCCAAGCGGGACATCACACGAGCGTTGCGTACTATTGAGATACAAAGTATCACCCAACAACGAAAAGTGATGACTGTACATGCAGGGGCGCAAGCAACCCATATGAAACTCACCTGGGTTGTAAAAGTTTAGGATTTCGCCTCTATCATCAACGCCACGTGAAAGATCATCAACAATCTTACGCAGTTGATCAATCTGCCCACCATCCGCCTTGGCCCACGCACGTCCTTGAACGCCGTACACGCGGCCCATATCATCTTCACCTTTACGGTATGGATTGTTAAGCCAAGCTGCATTTAAATTCGCATTCGCATCCCACGTTTTGGTTCCTAAAGCGCGAAAATCGGCTGCATTATCGTAGCCACGAATATAACCAAGTAGCTCAGCAACTGCGGCTTTCCAGAAGCTTTTACGCGTTGTCACTAACGGGAATTGATTCTGACCTACATCATAGGTGAGATCAGCGTTAACCACCGTTAGGCAGCGTTTGGCTGTACGTTCATTTTCGATCCAAACGCCCTCATCAACAATTCGCTGACAAAGTTCAAGATACTGTTTCACAAACTATCCTTAACACTATTGAGTCACTTTATGGTTAACCTTGTACGCCCATACCATCATCAGTGCACCGACAATGATCATCGGTAGCGACAGGATTTGCCCCATGGAGATAAATCCAGCGAACAATCCTAATTGTGCATCAGGTTCACGAACATATTCAACAAGGAAACGGAATGTCCCGTAGCCTATCAAAAATAGCCCTGAGACTGAACCAATTGGCCGATTTTTGCGGATAAACAGGTTCAATATAATAAACAGCACAATCCCTTCTAAGAAAAACTCATAAAGCTGTGATGGATGGCGAGGCAAAGGCCCGCCGTTTGGAAAAATGATCGCCCATGGAACATCGGTTACTCGCCCCCACAATTCACTGTTCATGAAGTTGCCTAATCGTCCCATGCCTAAACCAAATGGAACCAAAGGAGCCACAAAATCGGCGACACCAAAAAACGTTCGGTTATTTTTCCGTGCATACCAAAACATTGCGCTGATCACGCCAAGTAGACCACCATGGAAAGACATCCCGCCTGTCCACACTTTAAAGAGATAGAGCGGGTCTTGGAGAAACAGATCAAAATTGTAAAACAATACATAACCGACACGACCACCAATGACCACCCCTAAAAATCCAGCAAACAGCAAATCCGAGACTTGCTCACGAGTCCAGCCACTATTTGGTTTGTCCGCTCTGCGATTGGCAAGCCACATCGCAAAAACAAAACCAACTAAATACATTAAGCCGTACCAGCGAATGGATATAGGGCCAATCGCAATCAGCACGGGATCAATATTTGGGAACTGTATAAAACCCTGAGACATAAACGTGTTCTCTTACTAAAAATGAGGTGAAGATAATAAGTGATTAAAACAGCATAGTTGCCGCTATAACCATCAGAAAAACGGAGAATATTTTTTTCAATACCGCCGTCGGTAACTGAGTCGCGTACCGCGCTCCTAATCGAGTAGTGAGAATTGAGGTCGAAGCAATGGCGACTAACGCAGGTAAATAGACATAGCCAATGCTGTAAGGTGGTAAATTCTCCACTTGATAACCGTGCAAAATAAAACCAATCATGCCAGAGATTGCGATCACACACCCACAGACAGAAGAAGAACCGACGGCTTTACGCATTTCAACGCCATGACGATTCAAAAAAGGAACTGAGAGCGAACCGCCACCAATTCCCGCTAAACTAGAGACAATACCAATACCACTGCCACATAGCATGGTCACCCACGCACCGGGCATCGTTCTTTGTATTTGCGCTTTTATCGATAAAAACATTTGAATCGCCAAGCAAAAAACAATCACGCCAAATACTTTCGGTAGATATTGAGTCGGGATCACGTCTGCGATCATTGAGCCAACAAACCCACCGACGATAACGCCGGGCATGAGCCACTTGACGACAAACATATCCACATTGCCCAATTTAAGGTGATTTAATGCCGAAGAAGCCGAAGTAACAATGATGGTCGCTAGCGATGTCGCTAACGCTAAATGCATACTAAGTTCGGGGGAAATACCCGCCTTGGGAAGCAAAAGAAGCAACGCCGGAACGACAATTAAACCACCACCAATGCCCAGTAAACCAGCCATAAAACCAACGACTGAGCCCAATAACACCAGCAACACCATCAACTCAAAATTCACATTGGTTCCTATTTTTTTCCTGCGCGGATAAAGCCAGCAAAGCCTTTATCTTCAAAGTATGAGTGCATCATATTATAAATGTCGTTGCCGTAAGGTTGCATCAACGCTTTGTCAGCAAGTTGCCGTAATTGTCCTAATTGAGAGTGCCTCACTAAATATTTGACCTTGGCTACGTTGGAGGTATTCATACTTAGCATGCGATAACCCAAACCAATTAATAACAGTGAACCGATAGGGTCTCCGGCCAACTCACCACACACACAAACAGGTATACGATGAGACTGGCAAGTCTCTAAAATCTGTTTAAGCGCCATCACCACCGCTGGATGCATGGAGTCATAGACATCAGCAACATGTGCATTGTTCCGATCAACGGCCAACAAATATTGGGTTAAATCGTTGGTTCCAACCGAAACAAAGTCCACTTTGCTCGCAATCAATGGTAGAAGATAAATCATCGATGGTACTTCAATCATAATGCCAATCTTGGGCATTATGATCCGATCATCAACGCTAGAAACTTCTCGATACGCTTGCTCAATCAACCGCATTGCGTCGTCCAACTCTTTCGTTCCTGAAATCATGGGCAATAAAATGCTGAGATTTTGGTTATCGCCGCTGGCACGCATCATCGCCCGCAGTTGAATCAAAAAAATATCGGGATGATCGAGCGTAAAACGAATGCCTCGCCAACCAAGAAAAGGATTGTCTTCTTCAATGGGTAGATAAGGCAGTGCTTTATCGCCACCAATGTCTAACGTTCTCATCACCACCCGTTTATCAGGATAAGCATTCAAAACGCTGCGATACTGCTGCACTTGTTCTTCTTCTGATGGAAAGCGATGTTGCAGCAAAAAGGAAATTTCGGTTCGATACAGCCCGACACCATCAACCCCTTGGTTAATTGCGATGTTGGTATCCGCACTTAATCCAGCATTGAGCATCACTTCAATACGTGTGCCATCTTGCGTAAAAGGAGCTTCTGCAATGGTTTCATTAACCATTTGAGAAAGTTCGCTTTCTTCATAAGCTAAAGCGCGATATTCCGCCAGAATTTGTCTATTTGGTGAGATAAAAACCTTGCCGCTATAACCATCGACAATGCCCTTTTTACCGTTGATCTCCTTGAGATTAAGTGAAATTCCCATCACTGCGGGAATGCCCAGCGCCCGTGACAATATTGCGGCGTGGGAATTGGCAGCCCCTTCTAAAGAGACCACCGCCAGTAATTTATCTTTAGGAATAGCGGCGAGAATTGAAGCAGTAAGTTCGCGTACCACCAAAATGATCGGTTTATCAAGTTGCTGCTGATCATGCTCAGTGTTGTGCAAAAAAAATAGCAGTCGCTGACCTAGCTCACGAATATCCTGTGCACGCTCACGTAAGTAAACATCTGACATCTTCGCAAAACGGTTGGAATAACTCTCCACAACCTGCCGTAATGCCCAATCTGCACGATCGCCTTTTTGGATCTGGCTTTTCAGATCGTTGCGTAGCATCGGATCATTGAGTAGATGAGTAAAGAGATCGAAGATGGCTAACGCATCTTTATTAATATCACTATCGAGTTTTTTTCTTAAACGACGAAAATCGTTCAAGGCACTTTCTACCGCCAGCACTAGCCACTCTTGTTCTCGTTCAATATCGAGCGTTGAGGCGGGGTAAACATCAGACAGTTGAGGTTGGGTGTCATCCCACCAAAACTCACCAATCGCGATGCCAGATGACGCAGCAATGCCACTGGTGGATAACTGCTTTTTCGAAAGCAGCCACTGCCCTTGTGTTTGAGCATGAGCAATAATCACGGCCACTTGCGCCGCCAGAGTGACAATAAAAGACTCTTCCATCTCACTAAATAAGCGAGGTGTTTTTTGCTGCACGACCAAGACACCCAATACTCGCTTGCGATGAATAATCGGCGTACCAAGAAAGCTTTGATACACCTCTTCGCCAAGCTGTTTGAAGTATTTAAAATTAGGATGTTTCGACGCTTCAGCAATGTTGATTGGCTCAGCTGAACGTTTCACTAAGCCCACTAAACCTTCGTCAAAACCGATGTGGATTTTGTCGCCTTTGAACTTTAAGCCTTGCGTTGCCATCAGTTCTAGACGATGTTTTTCTTCGTTAGCAAGATAGACAGTGCAACACTCGGTACTCATCGCATTGCACGTTTGCTTAACCAAAATATCCAAGGCTTGGTGTACATCTTCTACCTTGGATACTTGTTCAACTATTTCCCTTAGCTGAGAGAGCATGTCTATCCTCTTTTATTTTTGCGCTTACCTTTGTTATTACGTTCTTTAAATGGCATCGCGAATGATGCAAACTCTTTCATGGCGCGACGATAAACATCTCGCTTGAAAGAGACTACTTGCCTCACTGGATACCAATAACTGACCCAACGCCAACCATCAAATTCAGGGGTACTGCCGCGCTGCATGTTGATTCTTGATTCATCACACTCTAAGCGCAGAAGAAACCATTTCTGTTTTTGCCCAATACAGACAGGTTGAGAATCCCAACGAACGAGCCGTTTTGGTAATTTATATCTTAACCAATGACGGCTTGTTGCTATGATTTTCACATCTTTCTTTGTAAGCCCAACCTCTTCGTAAAGCTCTCTAAACATCGCTTGTTCAGGAGTTTCATCGTCGTCAATTCCACCTTGTGGAAACTGCCAAGAGTGTTGTCCGTATCGTTTCGCCCAGAATACCTGACCATGGTTGTTACAAATCACAATACCAACATTGAGTCGGTAACCATCGCCATCGATCACTGGCCAACCTCTAGTAAAATCTTAATTGCTTTGATTTTTCCACATATCCCCAATAGGAGCAAACTTACTAGTGTGATTAACACGAGATTTATGTATTCCTAATCATTAACTGGATAACTTTTCATCAAATTTAAAGTTATCAACAAAATAATGCGACACCAGCCACATTTATTCACCTTTTCTGTGAGTAACTATGTGAAGAATCTCTAGATAGCGACTTACTTCCCCAAAAAGCAAAAGAATACGGACCAATATAAAAAAGATAATAATAAATTAAATACATTAAAAACAATGAATTAATTGGATTTTCCATTATTCACATTACGTTGCGATTAACAAAAAATTGATCCTTTCACAACATGCTCAAAGATCCACCAATTAGCTCGTTATCCACACCCCCACTCTAGTAGAAATAAGATTTACTGATTAAGAGGCCCACTCTCTCAAGCAAAACCCTGTAAATGCATACAGACAAACAAAAAATGGAATATTTTCCCGATCAACCTGTGGATAACTTGAATTGCGATGATCTTTTAAGCAAAAGAAACGACAGCACATTGTGTATAAGAATTTGCTACAATCGCGTTTTTATCATTCAAAGTATCATGAAACCTGCACCTAAAACTGAACATGAATTAATGCTTAGAGCCCAAGACATTGCAGGCTTAAGCTTTAGTCAACTGGCCGAAGAAGCCAAGATGACCGTGCCCCCTGACTTAAAAAAAGATAAAGGATGGGTCGGTCAGCTATTAGAGTGGCATTTGGGTGCAACAGCAGGCAGCAAACCTCAGCAAGATTTCGAGCAATTAGGTATCGAGCTCAAAAGTATTCCAATCAGTTACACTGGAAAACCGCTCGAAACAACGTTTGTGTGTGTGGCCCCACTCACCGGTGTTCATGGTTTAACATGGGAGCAAAGCCACGTGCGAAATAAACTCTCTCGAGTACTGTGGATCCCAATAGAGGGTGAGCGAGAGATCCCCCTAGCCCAGCGCCATGTCGGATCGCCATTGCTATGGAGCCCTTCTCCTGCACAAGAACAGCAGCTAAAAAATGATTGGGAAGAACTGATGGAGTTCATCGTTCTTGGCAAAGTTGAGCAGATCACCGCTAAGCACGGTGAAGTATTACAGCTCAGGCCAAAAGCGGCAAACGGGCGAGCATTAACCGAAGCCTACGGTGCTAATGGCAAACCTATCAAAACCCTGCCACGAGGCTTTTATCTTCGAACTCAATTTACCGCGAGCATTCTTGAGCAACACTTTATTTAAAAGTGCTCGTTATTGCTCATGAAAAAACGTAACCGTTTGATCTTTCACTGCACAATTCGTTTCCGTTTCACTGCCATCTTCGCTTATAGTAAAAACGTCACACACTCCACCAGCGAGAGCATCAAGGAAGGAATATGCAATACACCAAACTGCCTCATTCCACACTGGAAGTGAGCAAGATCTGCTTAGGTACCATGACTTTTGGTGAACAAAATAGCCAACAACAAGCCTTTGAGCAGCTCGATTACGCCTTAGACCAAGGTGTGAATTTCATCGATACTGCGGAAATGTACCCAGTTCCCCCCAACGGTAAAACCCAAGGTCTGACCGAAAGCTATATTGGCAACTGGTTAGAAAAATCAGGTAAACGTGAAAAAGTGGTGTTAGCGACTAAAGTGGCAGGCCCGCGTAACGTGCCTCACATCCGCGAAAAGATGTCACTTGATAGACGCAACATTCATTTAGCGATTGATGATAGTTTAAGACGCTTAAAAACAGACTATGTCGATTTGTATCAATTACATTGGCCTCAACGCCAAACGAACATGTTCGGCCAACTTAACTACCCTTATCCTGATCAGCAAGAAGAAGTCACTTTAATCGAAACGCTCGAAGCGCTTAATGATCTCGTCAAGGCTGGAAAAGTGCGTTACATCGGTGTGTCAAATGATACCCCGTGGGGTGTGATGACGTTGCTAAAATTGGCAGAAAAACACGATCTAGCAAGAATTGTCTCTATCCAAAACCCTTATAATTTACTGAATCGCAGCTTTGAAATTGGCTTATCTGAGATTAGCCACTTCGAAGGTGTTCAACTGCTGGCTTACTCGCCACTGGCGTTTGGTTGCCTGAGTGGTAAATATTTAAATGGCGCAAGACCTGACGGTGCTCGGTGCAGCCTATTTGAACGCTTTTCTCGCTATTTTACGGCGCAAGGTGTACAAGCCACTCACGCTTATGTTGAGCTTGCTAACCAGTATGGCCTTGATCCAGCACAGATGGCGTTGGCGTTTGTCAATCAACGTCCGTTTGTCGCATCCAATATCATTGGCGCGACAAACCTAGAGCAGTTGAAAACAAATATCGATAGTTTAGATGTCGTACTCAGTAATGAATTGCTTCTTAAAATTCAAGAGATTGGGACGACTTACTCCAACCCTTGTCCGTAGATATCTTCGGGGCTAGCGAAGCCACTAGCCCCTCGTTTTACGTTGTTATTCGCATACTTAACACACGGCGAAGATGACGAATATGACGTTCAGCTTTAATTGAGTCAGGGACAGAAACGCCAATAGCGCGTCCATCACTTTCTAAGCCAATATCTTTAAGCAAGTGTTGGCTATTAAAAGGCAGCTCAAAAGCATGACGGCGAACATTTCGTTGCCATTGACGCTCTTCACGGCGTAAATCAGCACGGACCAGTAAAGTAGCAAGTTGTAAATAAATTGAATGACGCATGAGTATTCTCCAGTAGTAAACTAAACGTTGACGGCTGGAAAAATGGGGGCAAACAAGGTGGATCAACACTTTGATAAGCTGCCATTTTCCGCAGCCTATCTCAAGGTTACGGATTAACTAAAAATCGGTGCCTTTTTTATCATCAAACATACGACAGGCGTCTGTAGTAAGAGACGATTTAGGCGCAGTAAGATCGATAGAAACGCGAACAGTATGAACAAAAACGAAATGATTCATGTTGCGCCTCCAAGCAAATAGTTAATCCAAAGTGAAATGAGTGTGTGAGCACGGCTCACGGTTAAATTCTATGCAACTGAGGTGATTATTCAACTCTTAATTTTCAAACAATTAAAAAACAATGCATTAACCTAAAATGAAAGCCGATGACAGCAAATAAGTGACACATTCAGCTAGAGAATAACTTATTCGCAAAAGATATGATTATAAAAAATGGCCACATGGATTAAATGTGACCATTTTTACTTGAAGAATCATCAAGTTAATAGGTATTTTCAGTGATTAAGTTATGTTTATTAAGCAAGCGATACATAGTAGCTCTAGATACACCTAGCTCTTTGGCGGCCATTGAGACTTGCCCTGAGTTCGATTCTAAAACCAGTAATAGCGCATCTCGCTCTGAACGCTCACGAATGCTTTTTAGGCTGCGCTTACCATCACTGCGTTTTGGTAAGTCGAGTTGCAATTCATCCAACATGACTGAATCGGACATCAGCACCACACGTTTGATCTGATTCATCAGCTCACGAACGTTACCCGGCCAGTGATAACGAGCCAATGAACGCGCCGCTTCTTCAGTAAAACTGCGCGCCTGCGCGTTAAACTCTTTTGAATACTCCTGCAAGAAGTGGCGTGCCAGTAAAGCAATATCACCCGCCCGCTCTTTTAAGCTCGGGACATTAATACGCAATACGTTGATATAGTGGTACAGCTCTTCGTTAAAATTGCCATCAATCAGCGCTTTTTCAATATCGGAAGAGTTGGCGGCCAAAATACGCACATCCACCTCTTTGACACCCGTTGAAGTTTCTATCGTTCCTTCTTGCAGGAAGCGCAAGAGGTTAGCTTGTTGGCTTTTAGGTAGCGTGAGAATATCTTTGAGTAGGATCGTCCCGCCATCTGCCCGCTCCAATAATGAAGTTTGAGATGAGTCTTCACAACCAATACCGAACAGCTCACATTCAAAGCGGCTCTCCGATAAAGCTCGGCAATTCACTGAAATAAAAGGTTTTTGTGCGCGAGACGAGGTTTTGTGTACCGCTCTCGCGACCGTCTCTTTGCCCGTTCCATTTTCCCCATAAATGAGGATACTGACATCTGTAGGGCCGATGCGTTTGATCTGATCACGCAAGCGCTTCATGGGAGTGGACTCACCAATTAAACCAATATCCCCTGTTGATCCATAATGTGGCCATACTTTTTTCTCTAACTTAAGCATTCCAAGTTGGTGTCCAATGGTGCTCAGTAGCTGCGCATCGGGAATCGGCGCCGTAAAAAAGTCGATACAAAAGTTAACAATGAATTGGCAAATCGTATCCGAGCTCAACTGTGATTCGCGAATGAACGCCAACCAACGTACTTGTTTATGGTTGCTGACCAAATTGGCAATGCCATTGAGGCTGAATTCATCATGGCTCAAATCAACAATACCAATGCATGGGCCTGTTTCTGCAAACAAGGCATCCGCTTTACGTAAATCTGCGCATTGTGTACAACGCCAACCAACCTGTTCAAGTACAGATAACCAAGGCTCGTATGTCCCACCAACGACGACAAGCGAACCAGGGACAGAATCCATTCGGAATTGAGTGCCCATCTATTATTCCTTATCTTTAAATTTATATGCAGTGCTACTTTTGGCACATTAAACGGCTGTTACATTAACGAGACTTGGCGCTGTAGTCTGTCTCAATCATAAGACTAGACAACAAATAAGCACTTTGCCATTTAATATAGGGAACTATTTCATAATCCTTTCGAAATTGTTGTCTGTTAGTCCACGCTAGTGAACAAAATTTTTCAAACTAATGCAAAAAAAAACCGCCTATTTAGGCGGTTTATCGGAACGAAAGTAGCAATTACTGCTGTGGGCGCATCGCAGGGAATAGGATAACGTCACGAATCGTATGGGTGTTGGTGAGCAACATCACCAAACGATCAATACCAATGCCTTGACCCGCCGTTGGTGGGAGACCGTGCTCTAACGCAACAACATAATCAGCATCGTAGAACATGGCTTCATCGTCGCCAGCATCTTTGGCATTCACTTGCGCTAAGAAGCGCTCGTCTTGATCTTGAGCATCATTAAGCTCAGAGAAGCCATTGGCGACTTCACGACCACCGATGAAGAACTCAAAACGGTCGGTGAAGAATGGGTTGTTATCGCTACGACGCGCCAATGGTGAAATATCTGCAGGGTATCCAGTGATGAAGGTCGGTTGCATCAACTTAGGTTCAGCCGTTTCACCGAAGATCTCTTCAAGCAGTTGGCCACAAGTCCAGAAAGGTTCAACGTCTACATGAACCGATTTCGCGATAGATACCATGAGCTCACGGTTTTGCAGATCCTGTTCCGTTAACGCTTGGATTTGAGCGTGCTCTGGGTTGTAGTGTTTGATGGCTTCAAACATACTCATGCGAGCATATTGACCACCAAATTCTACCGTTTCATCACCATAAGGCATTGACGTTGACCCCAAAACTTCAAGTGCAACTGAACTCAATAGCTCCTCAGTAAAGTCCATCAGATCATTGTAATCTGCGTATGCCATATAGAATTCCATCATGGTAAATTCAGGGTTATGGCGAGGAGAAAGACCTTCGTTACGGAAGTTACGGTTGATTTCAAACACGCGATCAAAGCCACCCACAACTAAACGCTTAAGGTAAAGCTCAGGTGCGATACGCAAGTACATTGGCATGTCGAGCGCATTGTGGTGAGTGATGAATGGACGCGCACTAGCACCGCCAGGGATCACATGCATCATTGGCGTTTCTACCTCCATGAACTGTTTTGAGATCATGAAGTTACGAATTGCAGTCATTACTTTAGAGCGAACAATGAACGCATTACGTGAACTTTCATTAACAATCAAATCCACATAACGTTGGCGGTAGCGCATCTCTTGGTCAGTCAAACCGTGGAACTTCTCCGGTAACGGACGAAGTGCCTTTGTCAGCAATTCGTACTCTTCCATATTAACGTAAAGATCGCCTTTGCCAGATTTGTGCAACGCACCTTTCACGCCGATGATGTCACCAATGTCTAGACCTTGGTATTTTTCCTTCAGCTCAGTTTGAACCTCTTTTGAAGCATAAGCTTGAATACGACCAGAGGTTTCTTGAATAACAAGGAAAGGGCCACGTTTCGCCATGATACGACCCGCAATCGCCACAACATGGTTTAAGGCTTCTAACTCTTCTTTGCTCTTTTCACCGAATTGCTGTTGAAGATCGCTCGCAAGGCTGTCACGACGAAAGTCATTTGGGTGGCCATTCGCTTTACAGCTCTTACGGATGTGATCCAGCTTGCTGCGACGCTCTGCGATGAGTTTGTTCTCTTCTTGCGCTATTTGCTCTTGATTCATTTCGTTTTGAACAGCATCAGTCATTTTACATGTACCTTATATGTCGGTAAAAAAGCATTAAAGGCCTGATTTCAGGCTTGCTTCAATAAATTTGTCTAAATCACCATCTAATACCGCTTGGGTATTACGGTTTTCAACGCCAGTGCGTAAGTCTTTGATTCGGGAGTCATCCAATACATAAGATCGGATTTGGCTTCCCCAGCCAATGTCAGATTTCGCATCTTCATTGGCTTGCTTTTCTGCGTTCTGCTTTTGTAACTCAAGTTCAAACAGTTTTGCACGCAATTGTTTCATCGCTTGGTCTTTGTTTTTATGCTGCGAACGATCGTTTTGGCATTGAACAACGGTATTGGTTGGAATGTGCGTAATACGCACCGCCGATTCGGTGGTGTTAACATGCTGACCCCCCGCTCCCGAAGCGCGATAAACATCGATACGAAGATCGGCTGGGTTGATGTCGATAGCAATATTTTCATCAATCTCAGGATAGATAAACGCAGAGGCAAAAGAGGTATGGCGGCGGCCACTCGAATCAAATGGCGATTTACGAACCAAGCGGTGTACGCCAGTTTCGGTGCGTAACCAACCATAAGCGTAATCACCGATAATGCGCACTGTTGCGCCTTTTAGACCAGCAACATCACCTTCAGACACTTCAATCACTTCAGTCTTAAAGCCTTTCGCTTCTGCCCAACGTAAATACATGCGTAGCAGGATTGATGTCCAGTCTTGAGCCTCGGTGCCGCCCGAACCAGACTGCAGATCAATATAGCAATCTGAAGAATCGTGATCGCCAGAGAACATACGGCGAAACTCAAGCTGTTCAAGCTTAGTTTCCAGCTCATCCAGTTCAGGGCCAATTTCATCGAAGGTTTCTTGGTCTTCTGCTTCAATAGCCAGTTCCAGTAGTCCTTCCACATCATCCACACCTTGATCTAACTGATCAATGGTATCGACAATGGCTTCGAGCGAAGCGCGTTCTTTACCTAGCGCTTGTGCACGCTCAGGTTCGTTCCAGACGTTGGGTTGCTCGAGTTCTGCATTCACTTCTTCTAAACGCTCTTTCTTAGCGTCGTAGTCAAAGATACCCCCTCAGGATATTTGTGCGCTCTGACACATCCTGAAGACGGTTTTTAATAGGATTGATTTCAAACATGTTTGCTCAACATTTATGAGTAGAATTTAACCGAAGAATTCTACTTAAAAATGTGACGAAGATACAGGAAAAATTCGTTTGATCTCTTGGAATAAAAGCTGGCGCACGCCTAAAAAAAGAGGCTGAACAATCGTGTTCAGCCTCTTTAATGCTTACGAGTAAAAACGCGATTATGCCGCTTCTTTAACCACACTTTGTTGAACGGTAGTTGCAATAAAGAACATGCAAATCATCGCAGCGAGTGTAGGAAGTAACCACCCCATGCCGACCTCAAACAGTGGCAGCATATTGAACGCAGACACATCAACGCCAGCGACTTTTGCCGCGTCGATCAACGCAAAAAGAAAAGAGACAAGTAGCACAACACGGTATGCCACTGCTGGGTTTGGTAGTTTCCCTCTCAAGAAGGTCAACATAATCAAGGCAATCGCAACTGGATAAAGCGCATACAGTGCGGGGATAGAAAGCGTGATCAATTGCGATAAACCAACGTTTGCCACGATAGCGCAAGCAACACCAATAATGATCACCCAAGATTTATACGCAATTGGAGTCAATGTGCAAAAGTAATCTGAACATGCTGAAATCAAACCAATTGCCGTGGTTAGGCAGGCTAGTAGCACGATGACAGAAAGCACGATCTGCCCATAAGGGCCAAACAGCGCTTGCACATATTGGCTAAGCACCGCACCGCCATTTTCTGCACCAAAAGCGACCACAGAGCTTGTCGCGCCAAGATAAAACAGTGAAATATAGACAAAAGCTAAACCAACCGCCGCAATACACGCCGCGCTGATTAAATACTTTGTGGTTGCCGCGCGCTCAGTAATGCCTTTGCTACGCAGTGCATCGACAATTAACATCCCAAACATCAGTGCGCCAAACGTATCCATGGTGTTGTAGCCTTCAAGGAAACCTTTCGTCAACGGCTGAGTCAGGTATTCGCCTTGTGCAGTCACCATCTCACCTTGCGGGTCAACAAAAACCGCAACGGCTAAAATAATTAATCCAACAAATAGAGCAGGAGTTAGCACTTTACCAATGATGTCAATGAGCCGACCTTGAGACCAGGCAAAAAACATCGCAATCACAAAAAAGAGAATCGAAAATAGTGTCAAATGCGATTGTTGCGCATCAATGAAAAATGGTTTCACTGCCATTTCATACGCCACAAGGCCGGTACGCGGTGCTGCAAAGGCAGGACCAATGATGATAAAGATCATCACTGCCATGATAGTTGCAGCTTGTTTAGGCAAATCTTTGGTTAAATGCTCCCAAGAACCACCCGCGACAGCAATCGCAATAATCGTCATCAATGGTAAACCGACAGCGGTAATAAGGAAGCCAGTCATGGCTGGTAGTAAATGCTCTCCAGCAAGTTGGCCAGCGATTGGCGGAAAGATGATGTTACCAGCACCCAAGAAAAACGCGAAAAGCATAAAGCCGACCGCGATAATATCTGTTAGTTTTAACGTCTGCTTCACAGATAACCCTTAATTATTATTTGATAAATGTTGTGTATGCATTGTTGATGAGGTTGAAACCGCATCTAAATCTAAAAATTAAGGGCGAATAATGACGAAACACTCAAGACTTCGCAAGGGCAAAGCAAAAAACGCTACATTAATTTATAATATCGGTGAAAAACCAGTTTAAAACTCTAAATGTTAAAAAATAGAAAGAATGATGTGTTGATCATTTTCTCATAC